>DATJDO010000029.1:0-6331 GCA_035497375.1 Chitinophagaceae bacterium
GTACCGGTACCGGTGGCGCTCCCGTAGTAGCCAAAGTATGTAAAGACCTGGATATTCTTACCGTGGGTATCGTCTCTACTCCCTTCTCTTACGAAGGCCGCAAACGTATGGCACAGGCACAGGAAGGGATTGACAGGCTGCGCGACCATGTGGATACGATCCTGATTATCTCCAACGATAAATTGCGCCAGCAATGTGGCAACATGCCGTTTCGCCAGGCTTTTGCCAAAGCAGACGATATCCTCGCTACTGCTGCAAAATGCATCACCGACGTGATCACCACTACTGGTCAGATCAACGTTGACTTTGCGGATGTATGCACCGTAATGAAAAATGGCGGCGTAGCGATCTTAGGTAGCGCTACGGCCAGCGGTGAGAACCGTGCACACGTAGCGGTAGAACAGGCGCTGAACTCCCCATTGCTGAACGATAACGATATCAGCGGTGCTAAATGGATCCTGCTGAACATCAACTCTGCAGAAGGTCAATATGAACACACTATGGATGAGGCAGAAGCGATACAAGCTTATGTGCAGCAGCAAGCCGGTGACTATTGCGATGTAATCCTCGGTATGGGTAATGATCCGAGCCTGGAAGACAAAATTTCTGTGACCGTTATCGCTACAGGCTTTAACCACAAAGAAATTACCGCGCAATTCAACGAAAAAAAAGCAACTGACACGAAAGTAGTGGTGAGCCTGGATCAGAAACCCACAGTATCGGAAACAGCACCGGCACCTGCTGAGCCCGCTGCAGTTATAGACCCTATGGCACCAGTGCTCAGGGAAGGTCCATCAGATACGTCTAAAGAAGATATCGTTGCCAACATCGTAAATACGGTATGGGAACGCAATCATACCATCTTCAACAACCCGAAAACGGAAGAGCCTGTTGCAAAAGCAGAGGAGGCCGCACCTGCAGTTAATCCCGCCATGCAGTTCCAAGTAAGGACCGTCGCTGCGCAGGAAGCGCCTAAAGCAGAACCTACTTTCGAACGCAACCTCAGCGAGCAAGAAGTGGAAGAGAAGCGTCGCTTCGAAGAACAAAAAAGACAACTGGAAGAAAGGGCTGAGCGTCTGCGCAACCTGAGCTTCAATGTACGCTCTACAGAGCCTGTGAATACAGACGATTATGAAAATGTGCCTGCTTACCTGCGTAAAGAAATGAACCTTGATAAAGGTGTCAGCTCTGCGGATAAATTTTACAGCGGTTACACTGTAGGCATGAACAAAGAAGGAGAAAACAAAAACCAGGCGTCGATCAATACGATCAACACCTTCCTGGATGGTAAAAAACCGGACTGATCCGGCTTTAAGTAATAGTGTTTCAAAATGCCCGGACTGTTCCGGGCATTTTTTATTTACCGGTAATTTTCTTCCGGTGCTGCAAGCCCCACAGCCGCAGCTCATCAATCAGCTTTTCCAGCGACTGACCATGTGGCGTAATCGAATACTCCACAATAGGAGGAAACGAATCATACACGGTACGCTTGATCAGCTTATTTTCTTCGAGCACTTTCAGCTCCTTGGAGAGCATCTTATCCGTAATACCCTGTATCTCGGTAGCCATTTGTTTGAATCGTTTGTTGCCAAACGAAAGGGAAATAATGATCGGAATTTTCCAGCGCCCGCTGAGTATATCCAGTGCATCCCGCACCGGAACCAGCTTTGAGGCACATTCTGAAGGTGTATGTGTTGTTTGTTTGAGTTCTGCCATTGTTACAATCTATAACGCTATAAAAAAGTATAGTGCTATACATGAGTATAGTACTATAAAAAGTATAGCAAATGTACATAAGTTTGCATCATAAAACTAAAAAACAATGGACTTAATTGAAAAACTGAATTGGCGATACGCAACAAAAAGAATGAACGGGCAATCTGTTCCGAAAGAAAATCTTCAGAACATTATGGATGCGATCCAATTGGCACCATCCTCAGCCGGCATGCAACCCTATCATGTTATTGTCGTAGAAGATAAAGAAATGTTGAAGCGCATCCATACAGAAGCTGCGCAGCAACCCCAGATTATTGAGGGTTCCCACCTGCTGGTCTTCGCGGCCTGGAAAAAGCTGTCCGCGGAGCAGATAGACGAATACATGAACCGGATCGCTGAAACGCGCAATATACCTGTTGAAACACTCGAGGGTTTTAAAGGTAACCTGATGGGCCTGTTGCAAAGAACTGACGAAGCCAACCACAACTGGGCCGCCCGCCAGGCATATATCGGCCTGGGCATCGCCGCTGTGGCTGCCGCCAACGAGCAGGTAGATGCCACTCCGATGGAAGGCTTTAATCCCGCTGCCCTGGACCAGATACTGGGCCTTGAAGCAAAGGGACTGAACAGTGTGGCCATCATGGCATTGGGATATCGTGATACCGAGAACGACTTCCTGGCAGGGGCAAAAAAAGTGAGAAGAACTGCAGAAGACCTGTTTACCTTAGTATAAGGCATTTATGAGCGCAGGCATACTAGGTACTATAAAGAAGCAGGGGATCGGGCTGAGCCTGCTCCTCCTGATTCTTTGCACAGGATTTCCTGACGTAGCTGCTGCGCAGAAAGCAAAACAGATCAAACACTATAAAAAATTACAGATGAACGATACAAACAACACGATGCTGGTAGAAGTGTGGAGCGATGTGATGTGCCCTTTCTGTTATATCGGGAAAAGGAAGTTTGAAGTGGCCTTGGCCGCTTCAGGCCACAGCGGCAATGTCCGCCTGGTTTGGAAAAGCTTCCAGCTCGATCCCAGCATACAGGCTTCGGATAACAAAGACTATATGGGTTTCCTGCAACGGAAAAAAGGTTTCTCCGAAGCACAGACCAAAGGCATGCTGGAACAAGTGAGCGGCATGGCCCGCGGCGAAGGCCTGGATTTTCGTTTTGAAAAAGCAGTGGTCGCCAATTCTTTCGATGCACACCGCTTATCACAACTTGCAAAGCAGGAAGGCGTACAGGATGCGGTTGAAGAAGCTTTGTTCCGCGCGCACTTCACAGAAGGCAAAGACATCAGCGACAGGGAAACACTGAATGCTATCGGTACTGCCTGTGGTCTGGATGCTGCCGCCATCGAAACAATGCTGCAAAGCAATGCGTTCACCGAATCAGTGGCACAGGATATTGACGAAGCCAGCCAAATCGGCGTGGGTGGTGTTCCATTCTTCGTATTCAACAGGAAATATGCCATCTCCGGCGCACAGGATACCAAAGTTTTCAGCAACACCATCGACAAAGCCTATACCGAATGGCAGAAAGAAAATACGGCAACTGGCCTGCAGGTAATAGACGGTTCCGTATGCAAGCCCGGTGGCGAATGTGAATAAATTGACCTAAGGCCGCATACCGCAAATATCCTGTGCTGCGCACAGGATATTTTTTTATCGTAGCATTGCAGTATGGCGCCTATCATCATAACAGAACGGTTGACCCTACGGGAATTTATACCTGGCGATGCCGCCTTTATCCTGCAATTGCTTAATACTGAATCCTGGATCAGGTATATAGGCGACAGGGATGTGCACACCATTGCTGATGCAGAGGCTTATTTACAAAACGGCCCGATCAGCAGCTATCGTCATCACGGGTATGGCCTTTGGCTGGTATCTTTAAACAACCTCAACATCCCGGTGGGCACCTGTGGCATCATCAAAAGAGACACACTCGATCATCCGGATATCGGCTTCGCTTTCTTGCCGGAACATACGGGGAAAGGCCTCGCGCAGGAATGCGCTGCCGCTACAGTACAGTTTGCTTTTGAACACTTACACCTGCCCGAATTATGGGCCATTACACTGCCGGACAACAGGAATTCCATTCGCCTGCTCGAACGGGTCGGCATGTCGCTGCAAGAGGAAATACCCTGGCCCCAGACCAATGAGATTCTGTTGAAATACACGATCAGCAAGGCAGGCTGAGTTTATGTCGCATTTGCTTGTTACTTTTACGTTTTATGGAGCAAAAACGTGTTATTTTCCTGGGTTCCAAACCGATTGGCTACGATTGTTTTCAATACCTTGTTACACAACAGGAGCAATTGGGCATACAAGTCACCGGACTGCTTACGCAGAACCGGTCTGAATTTGAAGGCAACAGCGATCTGAAGCAGATTGCCGAAGCACACCATATCCCCCTGATTTCCTCGCTGGATGAACTTCCAGAATGCGACATCCTGTATTCGGTGCAGTATCACCAGATTTTAAAAGCAGAACATATAGCAAAGGCAAAACAAATTGCAGTGAACCTGCATATGGCCCCCTTGCCTGAATACAGGGGCAGCAACCAGTTCTCTTTTGCCATCATCGACGGTAAAGAAGAATTTGGCACGACCATACACCAGATGGACAGTCGCATCGACCATGGTGACATCCTGTTTCAAAAACGATTTGACATTCCTAAGAAATGCTGGGTCAGCCAGCTCTACGACCTGACGTACAATGCCTCGGTAAAACTGTTCCGGCAGACACTGGCGCATGTGATCAGCGGTAACTTCCGGCCTGTGCCACAGCAGGATCTGATCCCTTCAAAAGGCACTTCATTGCATTACCGCCACGAGATTGTGGACATCAAACGCATAGACCTGGACTGGGACGAAGAGAAAATAAAGCGCCATATCCGCGCCACAATGATGCCGGGTTTTGAGCCCCCCTACTGCGAAGTCGCTGATCAGAAAATCTATTTTACAAAGGCATTCTGATGGCAAAAAAAACACGTATTGTTTGCACGGTAACGAATGACCTGAACTACGACCAGCGCATGATCCGTATCTGCACCGCCCTGGCCAATGCCGGCTATGAGGTATCACTGATCGGCTTCAAAAAGAAAAGCAGCAAAGCACTGCAGCCCAGGCCATTCAAACAGTTGCGCATCCCCATCATTGCCGAGAAAGGTAAATTGCTGTATGTCGACTACTGGATTAAACTATTCTTCGTCCTGCTGTTTCGCAAGGCAGATATTTTTTGCACCATAGACCTGGACACGATCATGCCCGTGTATTATGCTTCCCGCATCCGCGGTAAGAAAAGGGTGTACGATGCGCATGAGTTGTTTACCGAACTGAAAGAAGTCATCAGCCGTCCGGCCATTCACAAAATGTGGTTGTGGATCGAAAAGCATACAGTACCGAATTTTCCTGTTGGCTATACCATCGGCGAATGTTATGCAGAAGAGTTTAAACGGAAATATGGCGTCAGCTATGGCGTGGTACGCAATGCTACGGTATTGAAGCCTTTGACGATACCGGTAAAGAAAGAAAAATACATCCTGTACCAGGGTGCAGTCAATGTCGGCCGCCGTTTCGAACAGCTGATCCCGGCCATGCAATTTGTCGATGCACCACTGATTATCTGCGGGGAGGGCAATTTCTTTGAAGAAACAAAGGTACTTGTCGCGCAATACGGACTGGAGCATAAGATCACATTCAAAGGTTATGTACCACCTGAAGAGCTGCGCCAATATACGCTCGGCGCCTGGGCAGGCATTACCCTTTTCGAAGATACCAGCCTGAGCAACCGCCTGAGTATGGCCAACCGTTTCTTCGACTACATGCATGCTGCAGTGCCCCAGGTCTGCAACCAATATCCGGAGTACGAAAAGGTGAATGCTCAATTTGAGATCGCGACTTTAATAGATGACCCCAAGCCTGAAAACATTGCTGCAGCGCTAAACCGCCTGCTGACAGATGAAGCCTACCACCACAGGCTGGAACAAAACTGCCTGGGCGCACGTGAGCTGTATTGCTGGCAGATGCAGGAAAAAACATTGTTGGACACTTATGCGCGGATCAATGCCTAAGGCCGTCCACCTGATCTCTTCAGATGTACCCTACCCGGCTGATTATGGCGGGATGATCGACGTGTTCTACACGATCAGGCAACTGGCACAGGCAGGCATAGAGGTTTACCTTCATTGTTTCCAGTATGGAAGGGAGGAAGCGCCTGAGCTAAAACAATATTGTAAAGAAGTACACTACTATAAAAGGAAAACCGGGCTGACCGGGCTTTCCCTTTCCCTGCCCTACATGATGTACTCGCGCCGCGATGCGCGCCTGCTACCCAACCTGCTGCGTATTGATGCACCCATCATCTTTGAAGGCATCCATTGTTGTTATCTGTTGAACGAGCCGTCGCTTGCCGGCAGAAAAAAGATCCTCCGCAACCAGAATGTGGAGCAACAGTATTATGCGTTGCTGGCGGACAGAACGGACAACCCCTTGAAAAAGTTGTATTTCCGGGCAGAAGCCGCTTTGCTGCGCCGCTTTGAAAACAAGCTGCAGGCTGCCGATTTCCTGGCGCCGATCTCTCAAAAAGATACGGAGTTCTTTAAAATCCTATAC
>DATJDO010000030.1:0-2697 GCA_035497375.1 Chitinophagaceae bacterium
GCCGGCTTATTTGCAGGTGTCACTGTTTTGTGTGCTGTGCGGATGTTCAACTACAACAGGGAGTTCAGTTCGACCGACTTATACGGGCAGGATACCCGTGCTTTTTACCGCTCCCTGGCCGAACTGCCACAGGATTTCCCACCCGATGCCCGTATCTGGTTGCCTGATGAGTGCTTTATGTGGCCTTATGTACTCAAAGACCGCAGCAGGACAGATCTGTATGACTGCAATTTCAACAACCAGGAGATTCTCTTTTTATCAGAAGATGATAAACCACTGCCCGAAGAGGTCATGAGGCAGTACCATGAACGCGGACAAGCGGGATGGTTTAAAATCTATCAACGGAATAATTAATAATGGTTAATGATTGATAGGTAAAGCTTGTACCTAATAATCTTAACTTCTTAATGGTCTATTTATATAATATTAAATTGTTGATTGTTAGTTTTTAATTATTAGTTATTAATTAAGAAAGCGCATCCCCTTTGCAGGAAAGATGCGCTTATACTACATTTTAATGCAGATTATTTCTTGATCGCTGCGATACCGGGCAGTTCTTTTCCTTCAAAATACTCCAGCATAGCACCACCGCCGGTGGATACATAGCTTACCTTATCAGCAAAGCCGAATTTGTTGACTGCGGCTACACTGTCGCCACCGCCTACGAGGGAGAAAGCTCCTTCTGCTGTTGCTGCTACCACGGCTTCTGCAATGGTTTTGGTGCCTGTCTGGAATTTGTCCATTTCAAACACACCCATAGGCCCGTTCCACAGGATGGTCTTGCTTTTCTTCACCACCTCGCTAAAGGCTGTGCAGGCTTTTGGACCGATATCCAGGCCCATCCAACCGTCGGGAATGCTGCTGTTGTTGGCTATATCCGTGTTGGCGTCGGCAGCGAACTTGTCTGCTGTAATGCTGTCTGCAGGCAGGTGGATGTTCACACCTTTTGCTTTTGCTTTTTCCAGCAGGTCTTTGGCCAGTTCCATACGGTCGTCTTCGCACAGTGATGCGCCGATTTGCCCGCCCTGTGCTTTAAAGAAAGTATAAGCCATACCGCCGCCGATGATGATGTCGGTAGCTTTTTCCAGCAGGTTTTCGATGATCAGTATTTTGTCGGATACTTTAGCCCCGCCGATGATGGCGGTAAAGGGTTTTTGAGCATTGTGCAATACTTGCTCTGCTGCGCTGACCTCGCCTTCCATCAGCAAACCAAACATTTTGTTTTCAGGCGCAAAGAACTGCGCCATGATGGCCGTAGAAGCATGTGCCCTGTGTGCCGTGCCGAAGGCATCGTTTACATACACATCGCCGTAAGTCGCCAGTTTTTGGGCAAAGTCCTCATTGCCTTTTTCTTCTTCTTTATAATAGCGCAGGTTTTCCAGCAGCAGTATTTCACCGGCTTTCAGGTTTTTTACCTTTTGCGCCGCTTCTTCTGAGATAGAGTCGTCGACAAATTGCACGGGTTTGCCCGTCAGCTCGCTCACGCGGTCTACAATGCGGCTCAAAGAAAAATCAGCTTTCGTCAGTTCCGGTTTTTTCTCCATGTCTTTGATCGGACGCCCCCAGTGACTGAGCAGCACTACACTGCCGCCGTCAGCCAGTACTTTGTTGATGGTGGGCAATGCCGCTTTGATACGGGTATCGTCGCCGATGACGTTGTTCTTGATCGGAACATTGAAATCTACACGGATAACGGCCTTTTTGCCGTCGAAATTAAAGGAGGAGAACTGAGACATTTATTGTTGCTTGAATATGTGTTTTGAAAAAATAGTGTGCAAAAGTACGCAAGAAAGCATTTTTTACACCAGCTGCCTGGATTTCAACTCCAGGTATTTGTTGATTACATCCGTACTCAGGCTTTTAGGGGTGCTGAGTATGGACAGAATACCATGCCGCCGCAGTTCTTTTACAATTTGTTTTTTTTCGAAATCGAAACGATCGGCAATCGTTTTGATATAAATATCCTTGATGTTGACGGCATCCTTTTCCCTGATCTGGCGCAGCATGGTATTTTCGAAAAATACCACGCAAAGCAGGTGCTGACCGGCTATGTGGCGAAGGTAGGGGAGCTGCCTTTCCAGTGCAGCCATGGTCTCAAAGTTGGTAAACAGCAGCAGGAAACTCCTCTGGCCGATCTTGCTGCGGATATCGCGGCGCAGGCTGTTGTAATCGCTTTCTTTAAAATCTGTCTTCTGATGATACAGGGCTTCCTGTATATGATAGAATTGGTTGTTCCGCCGGTCTGCTGCGAGTACTTCTGTTTCGTCTTTGGTGAAGGTGATCAGTCCGGCTTTGTCCTGTTTCAGGAGCGCAACGTTCAGCAAGGCTAGCGATGCATTGATGGCATAGTCCAGCAAGGTCAGCCCGTCAAAAGGCATTTTCATCGTCCTTCCTTTGTCTATAACACAATAGATCTGTTGCTGGCGGGCATCAGTATAGGTGTTCAGCATCAGCGTATTGCGACGTGCTGTTGCCTTCCAGTTGATGTTGCGAATGTCGTCGCCGGGTACATAGTCTTTTATCTTTTCAAATTCGAGGCTGTTGCCGAGACGGCGTATCTTTTGTGCTCCGCTGAGATTGCTTTCGCTCAGGGCCATTAGCTGATATTTTCTGAGCTCATGGAAAGAGGGGTAGACCTTGACAGTGGTGGCGGGTGCGGCGGCTGTTTTTTTCTGAAACAGGCCCAGGGGACTTTCG
>DATJDO010000031.1:0-2985 GCA_035497375.1 Chitinophagaceae bacterium
AGTCGTACTGCACCTGGGTAACGGGGCTTGATGTAAACCCGTAGGTTATTTCGCCGGTAGCAGGATTGCATTTATAATCATCCACATAAGTCCATTCCAGTTCGTAGGATGCCGGTTTGTAGGCAGTAGTACCTGTAGATACGTCTCCTGTAGGAGATGTATGAAAATAACAGGACACATTGAGATTCCTGTTGCCCACACTCAGGGAACAGGCTGCAGCCAGCAGGTTCATTGCTTTTTTGTCGTAACGCTGTGCGTGGATCTCCGTTTTGATAAAGAAGTTGGCGGCTACTGCTGAAGGAGCCACAGCACTCAAGGCTCCACTTACCGGATCAACACGCTGTATATTTGTGATTGTGGCTGTAAATTCCCCGGCACCGGAAAATTTATAGACACTGAGGTCATTGTACTGCCTCAATGAATCGGGGTGATAAGACAGTAGCAATACGATATTCTCAGAGGCGGTAGTATATCCTCCCGTTAAGGGTTTGGCGACTTTATAATCAATGCGCACCGCCACCTGATATTTATAGGCGGACACTACTGTCAGTATATTGCGATTGACACCCACCATCACCACATCGACCATACTTTTAAAATCATAGTCTGCTGTATAGGGATTAGCAGCACTCCTTCCCGCCATATCAGACCATTCATTGACCGATACCGGAGACAGGGAGTAAGTCCAGCCAGAAGCAAGACGAATCTCTGAACCGAAGGCTGCCTGGTACTCGACATCGGGTAAAAATTTGAATTGGGCGCGGGCTGTGCCTGCAAGGCTCAACAGCAATACTACCAGTACATTTACTATTTTTTTCATAACAGATCTTTAGTGGACGGGAATGAGTTTGTAATGAGTGTATTTAGGACTCAGAACGGCTTTACCGTTTGAGAGCGAGTATATTTTACTGACATCGAGGCAGGCTTCGCCAGGCTGATGTTTTATATTCCGGATCGTGACAGAAGTAATACGGTGCTCTCCAGGGCTTTTATACACCGTTTCGAGATGTACTGCAGCGAGCTTACAACCATTCCGCCAAAAGTCCATTTGTGCATAAGAAAGTGCGTTGTTTTTCAGACGGATGCTGACCCTGTACATACGGGTATCTGAAGAATCAATCGTCATATTGCCTTCATTCAGCAACAGGGAATCGGAAATGTTATACAACGTTTTGGCTTCGTTGTTCTCCAGCCTTGTGCCCATCTTTTTCGCCAGTATTTTCATATTGCAGATTGTAGCTGTCTTTTTTGCATGGTCTAAACTGCAGAAATAATCACCGACCCTGGCAGTACAGGTATAGTTGTTGCTGTCCAGATAGGCGCCGTTTACTACAGCCAGGCGGCCAACAGCACTATCTACTTTCTTTTTTTGTATTGCGTCGTACAGCACAATTTTATAGTCATAAGCCATATCGGGCTTCTGATTGGCAGCTCTCAGCTTACGGATCAAATCGTTATTTTGTGCTCCCGCTGACAAAACGCTTATGCTGCAAACCAATGCAAGCCAGTACTTCATCTTTGTTTCTTTTATCATGTGCAGAGAATATTATTCATGATCAGGATCAGCTTCTCCACTGCCGCCACCACTGGAGCCTTCCCCAGGGGTAATATCTGTGAGTTTGCTGTTGGCCCTGCGGCTCTCACTAATGGTCATGATCCCTTTTTCCGTTTCCTTTTTCGTACGCAGCAATAAACCTTCCTGATCGTACTCGAAGAAAGTGGCAAAGTTGTTCTCATCCAGCTGAGCCATTAATCTGAAAGTCATAGGATCGTACACAAAGGATTTCATGTTGGCTTTGGCCGGTAAAGCCCTGATATCGTCGATGTAGACATTGCCAGGAATTTTCAGCTTGACGGTAGCGGAGGACCCTATATCTACTATTGCTTCCAACTGGTACCAGCCATCTATGCTGCCTGTTTTTACTTTGGTGTTGACCTCGGTGCTGTTGTGCTCAATCTTGATATCGCCATCAGAAAATTTAGTTCCTGAAAGCCGTTTCACCCAGAACTGGACCAGGTATTTGGTGCCTGTCGCAAATTTGAAGGGGGATATCTCGCCGCTTGGCGCATTGCCTACATTGAAAGTATGCGTATATACAGAGTCTCGGGTATTGTACATGGAGTAATAACCACTATGGCTGATATTTTTCGCGAGCATCACCGCAGATGAAGTGGGCGCAATATCCCTGAGGAAGAAGCGCTGGTCATAACGGTTAAACCCGGACATCCATTTTACATTGCCAAAAATGAGCGCAAACGCACTGTACTGGTCACCTTTCAGGAACAGCTGTGCTATCTTTTCGGGCAACAGCATGTTATAGTCTTCAAACCCTTCGAAAAGGAACTCTCCATGCTTCGCATTGGTCGCCACCGAAACGGGTAATGATTTATTGTACCCATACTGGGCGGATGAGAAATTGCCGATTGCATCCTGTTCTTCCAACGCATTCCCGAAAATATCGTAACGGGTAACTCTTGACGCCATTTTCCAATACAGAGGACCAGTACGGGAGTTTTCAACAAAGAGGTCGGTAGGCCCATCGCAGGCGCCTGCAGGTACTGCACGGCTGTTGCTGAGTGTCCAGAACTGGTTGGCCAAAGGCATGCCAAAGCTTCCGTCTTTACGGATGTAATTGGCATAACTACGCCCGGCTATGGGTACAAATGCGGATTGTGCCCTATAGTTGCCTTTGGTACCCAAAACATAAGGATTGAACTGTGCATATTTGAAATCACCTTCAATGTTCATCTCGTTCAGGAAGCCACTGTACATCTGCGCATCATCAGTATAAGTCTGTGCTGATGCACTGAGCAGCGCACCTGTTTTGGCGAACAGGCTATTCAGATCGAGCGTATGCGATGCAAACTGGTCTTTGTCTACCGCAAAACTTGTCTGCTGTACTGCCTGGTTCAGGTTGTTCCGTCGCCCGGAGCGCAGGACTTTGACCGAAACGCCGAGGTATCGTTTCTTACCCAGTGACCAGC
>DATJDO010000032.1:0-3223 GCA_035497375.1 Chitinophagaceae bacterium
ACCTGAAGCTAATGGGTGAAACCCGTGTAGAGTGGGCCGGACGCCAGGATCATGACCGTATAGGCTGGAGCGACCAGGCATACCTTGCAGTGGAAGCATTGCTGCTGAAAAAAGAACTGACCATCACAGAGCTGAGGCAGATTACCGGTCCGGGCTACCTGCCACAGGTATTGAATGAGCTCATAGAAAATGAGATGGTGTACCTGAATGAAGGCCTGGAACCGTCGTACCGGCCGCGTACGGAAAAAGTGGTAACCCTTGCCGGGGCCTACCATTCAGAATCGGCCATGGCCGGATTGTTCGAAAAACTGCAAAGAGCGCTGAAACAGCAGGAATTGCTGATGGCGTATATCACTTTGTCAAAAACAACACCTGTCGTGCTGCGCACTGCTTTGCTGGATAAAGCCAGGGGCACAGCGGCACAGTTAAAGCCCCTGGTCGATAAAGGTGTGTTTCTTGTAGAAGAGCGGGATGTAGACCGCTTGCAATATACAGCAAGCGAAAAAGCCGGGCCGATAGTGCTTACCGAAGCACAGCAAAAAGCATATCATACCATCGAAAGTGCTTTCCCTGAAAAAGACGTGTGCCTGTTGCAGGGTGTGACCGGTTCTGGAAAGACACTGTTATATATCCGCTTGATCAAAGCCTGTCTCGAACAGGGGAAACAGGCTGTTTTTTTATTGCCGGAGATCGGTCTGACGACACAGCTGGTGTCGCGTCTGCATGCTTACTTTGGGGAAGAAATGGGCGTGTACCACAGTCGATTTTCGCATAATGAACGGGTAGAGATCTGGGAAAAGGTCAGGACCGGTAAGTACAAAGTTATCGTGGGCACGCGCTCGGCGCTTTGGCTACCGTATACAGATCCCGGCATATTCATTATAGATGAAGAGCATGATGCTTCTTATAAGCAGCAGGACCCGGCTCCCCGTTTTCATGCGCGCGATGCTGCTATTTATCTTGCCGGTCTCTACGGGGCAAAAGTACTGCTCGGATCTGCTACGCCGTCGGTGGAAAGCCTGTACAATGTACAGCAACAGAAATACGGTTTTGCGTCATTGAACGAAAGATTTATGGGGGTCAGCCTGCCGGACATACAGATCGTTGACGCCCGTTCGCTGGACAAGCAGTACAAACAGGGTATCCGGATGCTGGGTCCCGAGCTGCAGGAAGCTATGGCCAAAGCCTTGTCCGCTGGCCGGCAAATCATCTTGTTTCAGAACAAAAGGGGATACAGTCCATTCCAACTGTGCCGGAGCTGCGGCTGGGTACCGCAATGCAGCAATTGCTCCGTTGCACTGACTTATCATAAAAGCACAGACAAATTGCATTGCCATTATTGCGGACTGAAAACACCCGTGCTGCATCATTGCCTGAAATGCGGCAGTGCAGACCTGGTAAGCAAGACCTTTGGCACGCAAAAAATAGAAGAAGAGGTACAGCAACTGTTTCCGAAGGCCAGAGTAGACCGTATGGATACGGATACCACCCGGGGTAAACAACAATTTTCCCAATTGCTGGACAAGCTGCAGCGGCAACAGACAGATGTGCTGGTCGGCACGCAGATGGTGGTAAAGGGGCTTGATTTTCCCAACGTTTCCCTGGTCGGTATCCTGAGTGCAGACAGCCTGCTGAATTATCCGGACTTCAGGGTCAATGAACGTGCATTTCAACTGATGTCGCAGGTGAGCGGCAGGGCTGGCAGGGCTGATGGCGATGGGGTGGTGATGGTACAAGCCTATAACCTGCAGCACCCTGTCCTGCAATGGATAAAAGACCATGATACCCGTAGCTTTTATCTGAATGAAATTGCCGGCAGACAGCAATTCGGATATCCTCCCTTCACACGCATCATTAAAGTGATCTGCCGGCACCGGCACGAGCAAAAGGCCATTGATGCGGCCACAGAGATGGCGCAGTCTCTTGTCTCTGTGGGGGGCATTACAGTCCAGGGGCCAGTACCGGCATCTGTAGCCCGTGTGCGCAATCAGTATGTACAGGAGGTATGGATCAAATGCCCCAGGGATACCCAGGTGTTGCAAATGGTAAAGGCCGCCTTAAAAGCCCAGAGAAATCTCAGCCTCTCGAAGCGTGGATTTTCAGGTGTTCAGATTATTTTTGATGTAGACACTGCATAAACGTATGATGCTTCCCCAACTGCTTATATCATCCAACGGCCCGGCTTCCGGATCGTTCAGGAAAAGAAGTATCCTGTGTTTTGAAGACGCTGCTGCGTATGTACGCAGTCTTCCCTATAAACGGAACGGCAATAAAGATAACTTGTGTACCGTACTGTCTGACGGCTACGGTACCTGCAGCACCAAACATGCATTGCTACGGCAACTGGCTGCAGAAAACGGCTGGAATGATTTCCGGCTGATGCTCTGTATTTTCAGAATGAATGCTGTCAATACGCCACCTGTTGCCCACACCCTGGAAAAATATCATTTGCCCTATATGCCCGAAGCGCATTGCTACCTGCGCATCAACGGTGCGATATGGGATGGTACAACGGCAAGTGGCGGAGCAGGCAATTTTGTACAGGAGCTGCTGCTGGAAAAAGAAATAGAACCGGAACAAATCACAGATTTTAAAGTCGCCTTTCACAAAGATTTCCTGCAGCAATGGCTTGCAGCACACACAGAACTGCCCAATACGCTGGACGAGTTGTTCCGCATACGGGAGCAATGCATTAAAGACCTTGAACATGCCTCTTGATATACGACTGTCTACAGAACACCTGATCCTTCGCCCCGTTGCCACACAGGACCTGGATATGGTGCACCATTTGCATTCCCTGCCCGAAACGGACCGGTACAACACTATGGGCATACCGGCTGAGCTGTCTGCTACCGAAACGGTAATGCAAGGATGGTTTGGTGAGATCGCACAAGGTAAAAAATATGTGTTCGTGATGGAAGGTGCCGGGGGCAGTTTTATCGGCCTCGCAGGAATGAATATTGACCGGCCCCACTATGCCAAAGCAGAGATCTGGTATAAACTCTTCCCCGAACACTGGGGTAAGGGTCTGGCTACAGAGACTGTCCGGGGATTGCTTCAGTTTGGCTTCAGGCAGCTTTCGCTGCACCGCATCGAAGCAGGCTGCGCTACGGAGAATGCTGCTTCTGCACGGGTATTGCAAAAAGCCGGCTTTATACAGGAAGGGTTAAGCCGGAAGGTATTGCCGATTCGCGGCGAATGGAAAGATGGCTATAACTTTGGC
>DATJDO010000033.1:0-2349 GCA_035497375.1 Chitinophagaceae bacterium
GGCCATACTGGCGGTTACGGAAGAAGTGACCCTGATCCAAAAAGGCCTGTCAGACAATACCTACCAAAAGGCAGAGCAATTGCTGGGTAAGGAGTACCTGGCACAAGTGATCATGGCCATAGTGACCATCAATGCCTGGAACCGGATTGCGATCAGTACACATAAGGCCCTGGATTAGATTAGCAGCGGGCCCCAGTTGAAAAAAGGGCGTCAATCATCGATTGACGCCCTTTCCATTACGGGAAAAGCAGCGCTTATTTATCCTTTTTGATAATCGCAAACACCTCGATGCCCAGGCCGAGCAGAATCATGATCGGGGCCAGTGTAATGCGGCGGAAGCTATAGATATCGTCGTAGTTGAACTTGTGTGGGTCAGGGCTTTTGCCTCCGGCCATCAGGATTAATCCCAGCAAGATAAACGCAACGCCAATCAGCATCCATTTATAATTGCTTTTGTCGAAAAGGAAGTCCGGCTGTTGTGTTTTGTTTGTGCTGCGCATAAAATTTTTATTTTAAAGAGTGATAGGATGCAAATATAAATTAATACAGATCGTCAACCGTCAGTTTTAAATATTTTACCACAGAGCGGTGTGTACTCACCAGGGAGATCAGGATGCCTGCGATAACCATACCGAGCATCAGCAGGGTCAATAATACCGGGTTGCTGAGGGCTTTGAGTTCGGGCACCGTCATTTCTGCGGCATATTTCACCAGCAGCAGGCCCAGTACGGAAAGTACGCCGCTGATGAGTCCATTGACAATGGCACGCTGGTCAAACGGTTTGGAAATAAACCAGCGGGTAGCACCCACCATCTGCATGGTCTTAATCAGGAAACGGTTGCTGAACATGGCCAATCTAACGGTATTGTCAATCAGTACAATGACTACCAGTATCAGCACGATAGAAATAATACCCAGTATAATGCTGATTTTGTTCAGGTTTTCATTCATCTGGTTCACAATCGTCTTAGGGTAGCTGACCCGGTTCACCACATTGCTTTGCTCGATAAACAAGGTGATTTTTTCAATGCTGTCCTTATTGACATAATTATTGTGCAGGTTCAGCTCAATGCTGGCAAACAGGGGATTGTAGCCCAGGAAGCCCTCAATATCGGTGCCTTCCAGCTCGCTCTGCATCTTCAGGGCTTCATCCTTGGTGATGATGCGGCTTTTTTTAGTAAAAGGCTGCCGGTCCAGTATGGACTTCATCTGGTTGATGCTTTCCGGCCGTACATTGTCATGAAAATCGATCTGCACGGCCATGCCTTCCTTGACCACCTGGGCCAGGCTTTTGCCATTGATGACGATCCAGCCCATAGTACCCAACAAGAACAAAACGAGCGATACGCCGATCACGGAAAAGGTATAGGATGCTTTTGATTTAATGGTGCCTGCCATGAATAGGGGGTAAAAGATGAAAGGTCAAAGCTAAAAAATTACAGGCAAAAACCCTCGCTTTTTTGGTAAAATACTGGTAAAGCGTAATACTAACGCTGCATGGCGGCGCGTCGCGAAAACAGCAGCAGGTACACCCCGATCAGCAGCATGGTCGTCAGTGAAGAGGCCAGGATCTTTAGCAGCAGGTAACCGATATTGCTCAGGCTCCATAGTTCTATGATGAAAAACGCCGTATGGTGGATCAGGATCAGGAAGGCGCTGTACGTCAGGAACGGTGGCCAGCCCATGGTCTTTACCGAGGGCGATAGCTGGTGGTACTCCTTCATGTGCTTGGGCAGCAGGGCCAGCAGTACATTGGTGCGCAGGTAGGCGATCAGTACCATCGCGAATGCATGCATACCCGGTGTGTTCATAAAAGAATCGACAATAGATCCGCAAATGAAGCCCACTGCCAGCAGCAGCCATACTGGTGCTTCAAAAGGGATCAGCAGGATGAAGAGCGGGTAAATGTAAGGCGTAAAGACCGGAAAGCCCGCCGGCTGTGTCCACCAATACAGGGTCACATTGTTCAGGATCAGCACCTGGAACAGGAGCAGCAAAAAGAACTGTATCACATATTTTACATACCGGCTCATTTCTTTTGTTGGGCTTGCTGTTTTTGGGTCGTGTCTTCCAGTCGTCTGCGTTCTTCGATATAGCTGTTCTGTATCGCGTACACAAATTGCAGGTTGCGGAAATTGGTAGCCGGCCTGATGTGCAGGATACGGGAATTGTCTTTTTTTACGATAAATACCTGTTGTACGGTACCGATCAGCATATCTGCAGGAAACAGGGTAGAATAGCTGGTGGTGAGGATGCTGTCTCCTTTCCCGATCTTTACATCTGCCTGCGTGATCTTCATCAGCATTTCATCAGGCCCGGAAGGTTGCTCCCAGTATACAAAACTTGTAG
>DATJDO010000034.1:0-2395 GCA_035497375.1 Chitinophagaceae bacterium
TGGGCGGCTTTTTTGAGGCAAAATATGATCAGATAGCCTATGGTGTAGGCGGATTCAGCAAAGACGCAGAGCAGGGCTATGGAGGTTACTTTTCCGTACAGGGCAGGACACAGGCCTATGGTATCTACGCCACCGCCAGTACCACGGGTGGAGGTCCGACTTACGCAGGCTATTTTAACGGTGAGGTCTTTAGTACGATCGGCTACATCACTTCAGACCAGCGCATCAAGAAAAATATTCAGCCCATGCAGCATGCGCTGGACATCATCAATCGCCTGCAACCCAAAACCTATGCATTTGATCAATCCAAATACCCTTCCTTACACCTCCCTTCCAAATCGGTCAACTATGGCCTGATTGCACAGGAGCTGGAACAAGTGCTCCCAACCCTGGTGGGCAACATCAACGTGCCGGAAGAGGAAAAGGACGGCAAACCCGCCCATATGAGTAAGGAAACGCTGAAAGTGGTGAACTACGTAGAACTCATCCCCATACTGATCCAGGGTATGAAAGAGCAGCAGGCAGCTATCGATGCATTAAAAGAGCAGCTTGCAAAACTGGAAACAGGAAAGGCAGCCTCAGATGCCACAAATGCCGCTTTGTCGGACAAGAACGCGGCTACGCTCGGACAAAACATCCCTAACCCTTTTGACCATATGACCAGCATCCCGTTCAGCATCCCTGCAACAGCACAAAAAGCCAGTATCCGCTTCAACGCGCTGAACGGCAACCTGATCCGTACTATGGACATCAGCGAAAGAGGGAAAGGCCAGGTGACAGTAAATGCCGGTGAACTATCTGCCGGTATGTACACCTATACCCTGGTGGTCGACAACCAGGTCATCGACACGAAAAAGATGATCGTCAGCCACGAGTAACACACGAGCTGCAACAGGAATCCAAGCCCGCCTGAACGGCAGTTCAGTTTTGCTAAAAAACGCCCCGTTTTGTCCTGCAAACGGGGCGTTTTTTTCCGGTAGTAAACCACCATTCAAAATGGGTGTTTTTCCTGTTTTTTAAACCAAAAGGATAAAGTAAATAACGTGCGATGAGCATCAACTTGCTGAAAACATTGCCAGTAAAGGATTCTATATTTTCCCGCATCAGACAAAGCCAGTTGCAAACACCCGATTATATTTTGTAACAATTAATTTATTTGGCACGCCTAAGCCTTTTTTGTTATTTCGAATAAGCAAATATGAAGTCTCCTCCAATAACAATAAAACCAATGTTATGCCCGTATCTAGACTTGGACTTTTCGACCTGCTGGCCCCCCAATACCTGGCCGGCATCCAGCTTCCGCAGCAAATACACCAATACCTGGCCGTACTCGGCGTAGACGAATTTAATAGCTTCTACACAGATACTTCGGTTGTCTATACAGGGATAGCCAGTTTTCGCGGCGACGGTGGCGGTACTGCCGAAATGGTGTACGAACAGCCCAGTGGCAGCCGCTTCACCTGGGAAAATGAAAAGCTTCATTTTCGGATGATCATTCCCCGGGATGGTGCAGAGTT
This sequence comes from Chitinophagaceae bacterium, assembly GCA_035497375.1. GTDB lineage: Bacteria > Bacteroidota > Bacteroidia > Chitinophagales > Chitinophagaceae > Rurimicrobium. The sequence goes on from DATJDO010000034.1 coordinate 1,518, forward strand.
TATTGACGAAGCAGTGAATGACTTTTCATCTGGCGACACGAGCAAACTACCGGAAACATCAGCCCTCCTGAACGATCTGCGTGCGGCCGGCAATGCCGATATGGATGCAGACACAGACCCTTCCACTCCCGAGATCGAAACCCTGGTGGTGGACTACCCTGCCGTGGCCTTCCGACTGGAACTACTGGTTGACATCCTGAACTTTTCGCTGGGCGAAGACTGGAAACCCGGCATCATCAACCCTTCGGATAACCGGGTAAAGATCGACCCCGACCATGCCAATGAAAGAGTACTGATCAGCTTACCTAAAGTACTGTTCAGCTACACACAAGGCGACAACGACGACGACCTGCAACCCACCTTCAAAATAGAAAGCTGGGGCGTGGCAGGCTTTGATGCCCCGCAGGACCTGGCTATGGGCGAACTGATCCGCATGCGCCCTTCCATAGCGGTGCACAAAAGCGAACATGTGGCCTTTAGCATAGACGAGGTGATCATTGATGCCAGCAAGGAGTCTACCCCACCCCAGATCATGGAGCACTTCGGTGTAGACGAAGAGTGGGAAGGACTGTACATCGGCCAGGCCCTGATCTACTACAGCAACGACCAGGGTGTAGGCTTCAACTTCAGGGTAAAAGATGCCCTGATCTCCTTTGCCGGAGAAGTAAGCCTGGAAGCCGCCCTCGATATTTACCTGAACGAAACCGCCAGCCACATTACCACCACCCCTGTATTCTACAACGGGGCAGACCGCGTCACCTCCCTGGTACGGGGCATCATCGATCCGCCGGTAGAAACGGCCCCTTCGGGCACCCCGGCCGGGAGCATAACAGTACAACAAAATGCCGTACTGCAATTGCAGATCGAAGGAGGCATGC
>DATJDO010000035.1:0-5078 GCA_035497375.1 Chitinophagaceae bacterium
GAGACAGGAAGGTATTGGTATATATACTACCATTCACGTCCATAACGGTGATGAGGATACCACCATCAATGCCCATACCACCCTGGTGGGCATTTCCCGATAAGGCAAAATACTTCCTGCCGTCCCTGCCCGTATAGGGAATAATGCGTAGATAGTGGGTAACAAGACTGGCTCCGGGATACGGATCCGGAACAGAAGATTCTATGCTGCTCAATACAGTACCATTCAGATCAGTGCGCACAATCAGCCCCTTGCCGCGGGGCCCTCCGCCGTTAACACCACAGGCGATCAGCCTACGGGTTACAGGATCTTCTACCACTCCGCGGAATGCCCCACCGGCGACATTGTAGCGCTTGTACCATACTACATTTCCGCTGGCATCGGTTTTCAACAGGAAGGGGTTGGTATAATAAGGTACCGGGCAACTTGTGCGCTCAACGTACTGCTGGCTGGTACCGCAGACCACATAACCGCCGTCGACGGTCTTGATCACATCACTGCAGTAGAAATCGGTGGCCAGCTTGTGGCACATCTGAGGGGACATGGCAATGGCGACTTCTGCTTGTGTGGCATACGTTTTGAGCCACAGGGTATTCAGCTGGTTGTCCAGCACACTCAGGCTAATACGCGAGTGTGGGCCTGCAAAATCAGTATTGTTCATACCGGCTAATGTAGCAGGCTTTATATTGCCATAGAAGGTATAATTGCTTGTCGTGGGTTCATATTTTACAGCACCGCTGTGATCGTAGTGACGCATAAAGTTTTGTGCACCTGCAGAGAAGCCGGCCAGGAGAAGAGAAGCAAAGCATAATACTGCTTTAATTGTTTTTTGTTGTTTCATAAAGCTATTTTAGTTTTAGTTATTTCGTTTCATTTAAAAGGAATCATTCATTACCATTTTAATGGTGTGGAGCAGGTGGAGATCGGGGAATACACATCAGTTGTTTATTTTTATAGTGAGAAAATGACCGTAAAAGCGATTTGCCTTAAAACTGCACACCCGGCTTTACGGGCAGCAATAAAAACCACTGCTTCATGATACCGGACAGTACTACATGCCGAGGAGCATCGCTCCGGAGCGGGTACCTTGTTTGTAGCAGTGATTGATCGTTATGGAGAACCGGTATAAGGACTTGAGCATGCCGGAGTCGTTGGAATACGAGCCGGAAAATGAGGAGTCCGGTGTTTTTTAGATAAACCTTGCAGCCTTACAGCTGCGTTCTTCAGTGCTTCTTTCATAGAATAGGCACCATTGGTCTTACATGGCACCATAAACTTATACACCAAAATTTAAGCATTTAAATAAACTTTATTAACGGTCGTTTTATTTTATGAATGGTAAAAACAAACGTCTGGAGCAGTGAGTGATCAACTCATGGATACTCTTCACAACATGCCGGAGTGCTATTGATTGGCAATTTGCTCCTTACAGCTACCCACACACGCGCTTCATTAACCGGGTAAAATCAATAACATTTTTAGCAAATAAGACTACATTGAGCGGGCTTTATACAGTGAACCAAACGAGCACTTTCATTTTCATCAACACAAACACCCCATGAAACCACTATTACTCCTGATCTGTTTGGCGTGCTTAACCCAGGTTCATGCGCAACCAAATACTTTGGCTGAAGCTCAGTACGGTTTACCCCATGCTACTGCAAAAACGACAGGCACACCGGAAAGGGTCATTGCCAGTGCAGGCTATGAGTCGGGGCATATACCGGACTCCTCCACATACGAATGGTCCGCAGACCGCTGCTCGAAGGCGGTACCGGGTGTTTGGTACCAGGTCTCGATACAGGATTACGATAAACAAACCTTTTGGTTCATGTCTTCTGGTACAGCTACACTTCAGTCCAGGAAACTGCAGACCTATGATGTGCTTGGAAATGTAACGGCTTATCTGCTTCAAACCTGGGATGCAGGCTCCTCTAGCTGGTTAAACTATGAACAGACACTTACGACTTATTCCGGCAAGTTGCTGCTGGAGTCTGTTCAACAGCAATGGGATAAGGGGGCCGGGAAATGGATGAATTACCTGAGGATTCAGCATATCTACTCCGGTACCGATCTGGCACAGTCCAACACAGATACCTGGCTTTCCTCTTCGTCAAGCTGGCTGCAAAGCAGGGAAACACAGTTTGACTATTCCGGAGGATACCTCGTCATGCAAACAGAAAAGATCTGGAACACCTCTGCTGCAAGCTGGGATTCCTTTCAGAAAACAAGTTACGAAAACTATATAGGGGGCATTGCCTCCAAAAGGAGCATTTATGACTGGAATTCCGCAGTCAAAACCTGGGAGGGCAATACACAATTTATAAGCACCTACAGTGGGGGTAAGATAAGTAGTGACAGTATTTTTTCCTGGCAAAAATCGGCACACTATTGGCGCCTGGCACAAAGCAGCCAGCGCAGCTATACCGGTTCGGATCTCGTCCGGTATGACAGGAAAATCTGGGATGCTTCGCTGGGACGGATCATTCCCGAGGTACAGGCATTTTATCACTATACAGGTACCAATCCCGATACTATGTTGTACCAGGCCTGGGACGAATCCAGCCTGAGCTGGGGATATACGGCACGAAATATCTATGAATACAATAGCAACGGCAGCCTTACCTATACCTGCAACCAGGTATTGAATGGTGAAAACTGGGAAGACCCGAACGCTGCCAGGCACTATTATTATGAACCTTACAGTACAACAAGTGCCCTATCCGCAACGCCACGGACAAGGCCAGTTAAGCTCTACCCTAACCCCGTCGGTTCTACCCATGTCTACCTGGATTACAGCACCTCTGATGCCGCGCCTGTAAGTATCCTGCTGACTGATCTGGCAGGAACAACATTGTACCGTATTGACGAAAGCGGCAGTATCGGCGATCACTCTGTGCGCATACCGGTCTCCACACTGGCCAGCGGAGTGTATTTTGTTCAGCTGATCAGCAACGGGCTGTCGTACAGCACAATGAAACTGATCAGGTAAAAAATCAGGACTTATGACACCAATAATCAGGCTCAAAAGAGCCTACGAAAAACCCCTCGGTAAAGATGGATACTGGGTACTGGTGGATAGGCTCTGGCCCAGGGGGGTAGCAAAGGAAGATGCAGCACTGGACGAATGGGCAAAAGAGCTGGCCCCGTCGGCACTCCTGAGAAAATGGTATGACCATGATCCTTCCCGATGGACAGACTTTCAGCAACAGTACCGGTCTGAATTAAAGGGTAATAATGCTGTACCGGTTTTCATAGAGGCGCACAAGGATAAAAAACTCATTACCCTCGTCTACGGAGCTAAGGACACAGAGCATACTCATGCCCTGGTTTTGCAACAGTACCTGGAGGAACAATATGCCACTTACTGAAATGAAAATCTTATTGTTGCTGTAATGGCGGGCAATACCGGGCTATCAGATTTGCATCCGGCAACATATTTTTTAATATAAGTATTAAGCTGCAAAAATGTAAATTGGCACTCTCCGTACAGCTAATTCAGCTATCATGATGCACACAGGTAGTATTTCCTATCAGGGCCACAGTATTCACTATGACCATATCAATACAGGCGACTCCAGCGCTTCACCTATCCTTTTACTCGGTGGTGTATTGCAAAACAGGCGATCCTGGGAGCGTTATGTGCAGGATATCGGCCCTGTCAGTCCCCTATTGAATGTTGATCTGCCCGGTATCGGTGATGGAGGAATATTAGATGCTTCCTTTGGCTTCGATTTCCTGGCAGATTGTATTTACAGGCTATTGCTGCAGCTTAATATACCTAAAATCAACATTTTCGCTACCAGTTACTCTTCCATTATCGCCTATGAGCTCTCAACAAGATATACCCGCTGCGTAGATCAGTTGGTCATTTCCTCCTCTATGGCCTCTTTGCCGGACAAGCAGAAAGCGGTGATGCAATCCTGCATTCTCGCACTTGAAAACAAGGACCACGACCTGTTTTTTAAAACCTTTGTGCAGGGCATCTGTTATCCGGGTGAAACCATCCACAACCACGCTTTATCCAGGAAGATCATGCAGCGTTTGGCGACCGCGCTCACAGCCCGGGAAACCGCACAGTTTATCGAAAACACCAAGAGGGTGCTATGCTATCAGCCTCCGGAAATAGGCGTATCTAAAATTAAGCTAGTCCCGTTACTGTTTACCGGCGCTTATGATGTCTTTACACCACCGGAACTGTGCCGGGATATCGGCAGACACTATGTAAAGAGCCATTTCGGAACCATCGATCACTACGATCATTTATTTCACATTGGCAACAGGAAGGCCATCATCAGCTATATCCTACCCTTTTTCCAGGAGGGCAGACTGCCTTCATTTATTGAGCACCTCTAGTCTTTAAGCTGTTTATCGCATCCTTGTGCCGGCTACTGCTGCACATACCTGCCAGCGGCCGGGTGTATGTCTCTTATTTTTCTTTGTTGTACAGCGTACTTCTGTAAGCTATGCCCCACTCGGCCAGTTCTTTGATCAGGGGCCCAAGGGTTTCGCCCATATCCGTCAGGGCATACTCTACCGTAATCGGCTTTGTCTGCACCACTGTTCTGCTGATGAGCTGGTTCATTTCCATATCCTGCAGCTCTTTGGACAACATCTTCGGAGCGATGCCGTCTACTTCTCTCAGCAGGTCCATAAACCGCATCTTTTTATGGAACAGTAAGGTGCCCAGAATATGAAACTTCCATTTCCCGGATAGTATCTCCAGGGCGTCTTTTATAGCCCCGATCCTTGTCTTGCACAAGTCTGTTGTATTGTAAACGGCTTCTTTTTTCATTCGGATCAGCTTAAGCGCAGCGGTATTGAAATGAGCCGCTGCCGGTAATTTTTTCCCTGCATAAAAGTACGGTGCTAAACCCGATTACCAATTGGTAACCAATTACAAAGGGGTAAGGTATAAGGTTTGTTGCTTCATCCCTGCCTAATTTTGCCCTGTTCTTCAGCAACAAAATGCGGACTCCTGTTTACCGGAACCCGCATAACCATTGCAGACCTCTTCTATATGACGCTTAAACAAAACAGTCTGATCATCATTGCCTTGCTGCTGCTTGCTGCAAGCT
>DATJDO010000036.1:0-3756 GCA_035497375.1 Chitinophagaceae bacterium
CTGTATGCAAAGAAGACCTGGACCGGGCATCTGTATCCCTAAGCCAGATTGCCCAACAGGTGCAGCAGTTGAGCCATAGCCTCAACAACAATTGGGTGGCACAACATGGCCTGATCAGCAGCATTGCACAGGAACTGGAGCGCCTGCGCGCCAACGCTACTATTGATTTTGAGTATACAGACCATACCGAAACGGCGCTTACCTTGTCTACCGACAAACAGATTATCCTGTTCCGGGTATTCCAGGAGATACTGAACAATGCCCTGAAGCATGCAAAAGCCTCGCGCATTATGGTTTCACTTGAAAACAGGAACGGATTTCAGCTGGGTATATCCGACAACGGTAAAGGGTTTGATGTAGCACAACAAATGAGTAGGAGCAAAGGCATGGGCCTGGGCAACATTGTGAACCGCGCACAAATCATCGGGTTTGACTGCACGATTTCATCGCAAAATAACACAGGAACTTCTTTTTTATTAAAAGAAATAATATCTTTATGAGCGATGGATACGCCTATAGATATCTGCCTTGTTGACGATCATGCCATTGTCCGGCAAGGGCTTAAAGAATTATTGGAAAATCTCGGCAATTTCAGGGTGAGCGCTGAATATGCCGGAGGCAGCGAACTGTTGCACGCTTTTCCTTTACATCCTACACCACAGCTGTATATTCTCGACTATTCCATGCCTGTCATTAACGGCAGCGAATTGCTGAAGAAAATGCTCAGCAAAGAACCGGACACCTCCATACTGATACTGACGCAGCATGCTGATGAAAGGCTGATCATTGATCTCTACAAAGCGGGCGCAAGGGGATATTTACATAAAAACTGCAGTGCCGAAGAATTGAAAACAGCCGTAGAGCAGATCACCGAAACGGGCTATTACAACGTGGAACACATCATCCGGTCTATGAAACAGAAACCACGCATTCCCGACCGGGACAGCATCCTGGCCCGCATCACCGAGCAGGAGTTGCAATTCATCGGCCTGGTGTGCAACGATAAGGAATATACCTATGAACAGATAGCCGATATTATGGGCAGGGTAAAACGCACTATCGACGGGTACCGTGAGTCGCTGTTTGAAAAATTCGATCTGAAATCGAAAGTCGGTATTGTATTTCTTTCGTTTAAGTATAAGCTGACGGAGCCTTTTCTTTGATTTAAGATTTGGGATTGCAGCAGACACCATTTAGCCGGTGCAATCTTTTAAAGCGTACACTTTGATTTCAGATTTGTGGTTGCAGCTACTTACAACACCACGTTCTGCACCAGTTCGCTTTTGTACGGGTAGTCTGTACTATAGTGCAAACCACGGCTTTCGTGCCGCAATTCCGCCGACTTGACGATCAGGTACCCTATTGTGATCAGGTTGCGCAGTTCGCAAAGCTGAGGAGACAAAGTTGTTTCCCGGTACAGCTGTTCGCACTCTTCAAACAGCAGGTCCAGCCGGCGCATCGCGCGCCGTAGCCGGATATCATTGCGCACAATACCGACATAGTCGCTCATCGTATTTTGCAGTTCTTTTAGGCTTTGCGTGATCAGGATCATCTCTTTGGGATCGTTGGTACCACTGGCATCCCAATCCGGCACTTCCGTTTTGAAAGATGTGTGATCAAACTGCTGAGCTGCATCTTCGGCGCAACGGTGCGCAAATACCAATGCCTCGAGCAGGGAGTTGGAAGCCAGGCGGTTGGCTCCATGCAAACCAGTACTGGCACATTCGCCACAGGCATACAGGTAACGGATTGATGACTGGCCGTGTTCATCAGCCTTGATACCGCCGCAACAGTAGTGTGAGGCCGGGGCAACAGGAATCATCATTTCAAAGACATCAATACCGGTGCTTTTGCAGTATTCATAAATGTTCGGGAAATGGTGCAGGAATTTTTCCCTGTCCATCGCGCGGCAATCCAGGTACACATACTCGGTACCGGATTTTTTCATTTCATTGTCGATAGCCCGTGCCACAATATCACGGGGAGCAAGATCCTTGCGCGGATCATATTTTTCCATAAAGGCTTCGCCGGCCTGGTTGCGCAGGATACCGCCGTCGCCACGTACGGCCTCGGTGATCAGGAAAGCCTGATGCCGGTTGGGCTGGTACATGGCTGTGGGGTGAAACTGTATGAACTCCATATTCTCGATCCTGCCCTTTGCCCGGTATACCATCGCGATACCGTCGCCGGTGGCAATATGCGGGTTGGTGGTACTGCGGTACACTTGGCCTACCCCACCCGATGCCATCACCGTTATGCGGGCCAGTATCTTTTCATTTTTACCGGTGTTCAGGTTCAGTGCATACACACCATAACATTCTATGTCTGCAGTTGATTTGGTGACCAGGTAGCCCAGGTGATGCTGGGTAATGATATCAATCACGAACCAGTGATTTTGCACCGTTATGTTCGGAACAGTTTTCAGTTCTTCCAGCAAGGCCCGCTCTATTTCGAAGCCGGTAATGTCTTTGTAGTGCAGGATACGGTACTCGGAATGCCCGCCTTCTTTGCCTTGCAGGTATTGGCCGGAACTGTCTTTGTCAAAATTTGCCCCCCACTCTATCAGCTCCTGTACCCGTTCAGGCCCTTCTTTCACCACCAGCTCTACGATCTCTTTATTACAGAGCCCGTCTCCCGCTACCAGTGTGTCTTCAATGTGTTTATCAAAGGTATCGTCGTCGTTACCACTCATCACCGCAATGCCGCCCTGGGCATACTTCGTATTCGTTTCGTCTGTATTCGTTTTCGTGAGTATGGTAATCTGCCTGTCCGGGAAACGCCGGGCGGTCTTGATTGCGAAAGTGAGTCCTGCAATGCCGGAACCGATCACTAAAAAGTCTGTCTGAAGCATGGATTTCGTCTGATTCCTTACAATATTAAGGGAAATTGGTGGCAGACTCATTCATTTCCATATACCGCATTTACCTGTACCCGGGCAGTTACACTTTACACTAAAAAAGTAATATATAAAATACATAAAATTTGATTCGTTTTATAGAATTTTCTTTTATAGATTTGATATTAAACCAAACTCTGTCTATGATAATGATATTACAATCTACCGCACCCAGGTTCCATTCCCAAAAGCAGTTCGATTACCCAACCTGAGCCCTGCCCCCTGCCCTGTATTAAAAAGTAAAAGCGAAGCCCCTGAAATGCCTTGTATATGGTTCTGTATTGCTGGTAACAATTCCTGTTGCAGCAGTAAATGATGGGACCATTAGTCTACTTGCTATTCTATTTCCTTAATTATTTTCTAAATCGCAAATCATGATTAAAAACATATTCATGACTCGTCCCATTGGACGCAGAATCGAAGCATGCCTGAAATCATTTTTTATCCTGTTGCTCCTGGGGCTTGTTTCCTTCAGGGCACATGCGGTATTGGTGACCATCACTTCGGCAGCAGGCTCCACCTCTCCGACAGGTACTTCCACCTCTTCGCTTTATGTAGGTCTGGGTACCGCAGTCAATACGACTGCCAGTACTATCTACGGTGCCGATGAGATTGGGATGGCTGGGGTAATTACCAGCATGGCTTTCCAGAAGACTGCAGGATCTGCCACAACAGTGATCGATTCGGTCTATATCTTTATGAAGGAAGTTTCAGGCAAAACCACGCCAACATCGCTGAACCTTACCGGTTATACCCTCGTGTACAAAGGCCGGTATACCAATACTGCCACTTCAGGGTATATGCCTGTCACACTCAGCACCCCGTTTCATTATTCCGGGGCGGCTAACCTGTCTATTATC
>DATJDO010000037.1:0-1536 GCA_035497375.1 Chitinophagaceae bacterium
CAGCCAGCTGGCTGACTTTCCGGCCGCTGTTGCAGAGCTGAGTACCGTGTTTACCGCAAAGGCAGCACCGTCAGCAAAACTGGCCGCCATAAAAGGAGCAACTGTTCCCACTGCAGCCTGGAAGCGTGTGTTCATCAAAGCATTGCAGGACTCCAGTTATGAGGTGGTGCAGGCCAGCCTTGAAAAGTTGTGTAAGACCTACCCTGAAGAAAGTGAACGCTTCCTGCAGGAAACAAAAGAGGTGTACGGTATGAGCAACAGTGTCAGCATCAAATGGCATGAGCTGGCGGCACTTTATACTGCCGGTAAAAAAGTAAGCCAGGACCGCCTGGTGGATTATGCCTCCGCAAAATGGGAATTCCGTACCAGGGGCAATGCATTTAGTGCACTGAAAAACCTGGGTTATTGCGATGAGCAGCTGATCGCTCACATTTTTGACGCCCTGTTGAGTACCAACAGCCGCCTTGTGGCACCTGCGGCGCAGCTGGCAGAATTCCTGGCCCAGCAAACAGCGTATAAAAACATGATGGCCGCTTACTACAAAAGCCGGACCTGGGCCGCATGGGAAAAAACACAGCTGAAAAGTAGCTTGGCTTTTTTATAAGATTACCACAGTGCGGCTTGTTTGGGCATTAACGCTTTCTGATGATTGCCAAAGGGTATACGGTGTACAATGGTATACTGGCCTTTTGGTGCATCGAACGTGCGCAAAGCAATACCTGTACAGCAGAAGCGGGTCTCAATGGTACGGGGCTGTAATAGCCGGAATGCGGTGTCGACCTGCCGCTCATCCAGCTGCCTTGCAATGGTGAGGTGCGGTACCGTCGAAAAGCTGTGGTTCCTGAACCGGCCCGAACCCTGCCTGATCTGTTCGCATAGTGCGAGGAAGTGCTCCCTGCTTGCTGGGTCAGGGGTGACATAGACCGTACCCTGGCTGAATACACTAAGCCCGTGCAAACGGAATTCGAACGATAATACCCCTTCGCAGATGCTTTCCAGGATGCCCGTATACCGCCTTGCAGCCCGCTCGTCGGCCCGGAATTGGGTCAGGGAAATATGGGCCTCAGCATGGCAGCTGGCATACCTCCCGATCTGGGCATACAGCTCTTCCTTGATCATTTTAATGTATTGAACGACCTCGGGTGGAGGACAAATCGCGATAGAATAAACAGGAAGTTCCACAGAAAACCGCGTGCAGGTTGGCACTAAAGCAATAGTAGAGAACAGTCTTCAAAACACCACATTAATATTATGTAAAACGCCCGCTCCGAAGGTATAATGCCCTCCTTTGCTGATCTTCATTTCTTTGTGTAGAAATTTAATCAATAACACTTAAAATCAAAGTTTTATGAGACAGTCTAATAATCAGGGAGCGTCTATGAATCGTGCTAACCGCCGCAATATTTCCAGCCATGGAGGCAGAAATGGTCAGCAGTACAATAACTATAACAACCAACATAATCGTTCGGGAAATTACGGCCAGGATGAGTATACCACAAACGAGCAGGATAACGATTATGCCCACGCTCAGGCATA
>DATJDO010000038.1:0-3340 GCA_035497375.1 Chitinophagaceae bacterium
CGTTGACGTTTTCTCTGCAGACGTAGGTCCTTCACGTTACTCCAATCTGACTAATCTGGGTTACCCTATCAATGGTCCTGCTGATGATATCTATTATATCAAAGATCCTGTGGGCAAACCTGATGCTTATGTAGTATCTAACCGTATCGGTTCTATGGCCTTGAAAAACCCAACCTGCTGCGACGACATCTGGAGGATACAATCAGAACCAAAACTGAGAGCAATCGGTAAAGTTGTATATCGTGCCAGCGGTGAACTGGCTTCTGAAACCGTAGTGAAAATGCTGGATGAAGGCGGTGATCTGAAAACTTTTGATTCTCCTGATGGAAAATTTGCTTTCAATACCGGCCGCGGACATAATTATGTAATCACAGCCGATAAAGCAGGTTACACTTCTTCCCGCCTGAATGTGAATACTACTGAAGTAAAACGTACCGATCCGGATGATGATGTTGAAGTGACGATCTACCTTGATGAGATCATCAAAGAACAACCATTTGAAGTGCACAATATCTATTACGATTTTGATAAAGCAACACTGCGCCCTGAGTCAGTAGCCTCATTGGATACGCTGGTAAACTTTATGAAAGATAATCCTTCCCTGAGCGTTGAAATTTATTCTTTCACCGATGCTAAAGGAGATAATCCGTACAACCAGAAACTGAGTCAAGCCAGGGCTGCATCAGTGATGGAGTATCTGAAAAACAATGGTATTGAGGAAGGTAGAATGATGCCTAAAGCTTTAGGTAAAGAAATGCCTGCAGCACCCAACAAAACAGCCGACGGAAAAGACAATCCGGAAGGCCGCCAGCTGAACAGGCGTACACAATTCAGGATTGTAAAAGATGATGCAAAAAGCCGTATCATTTACGACAGTAACAAACCCGGCAATATCGACGATCAGCAAAACCTGCGTGTGCCTGAAGATAACAGCGGTGAAGAAGCAGGGGACAACGGACCGGATATGACTGCTCCCGGCAGCCGAGTAAATAAAAAGTAGTTAGTAGTTTAGTGAATACCAAAGTAGCCTCACAGCATTGTGAGGCTACTTTTTTTCTGAAAATTTTAAACATTGGTGTTCACACTCTTTACACCGAAACATTATTTTTGTTTTTAAAACCTTACAATACAGAATGCCCGGATACGAACTATTTGGCGCCGAAGAGCGCAAAGAAGTCAATGATGTTTTAGAAACAGGAATTTTGATGCGCTATGGCTTTGACGGGCCAAGAAAAGGTATCTGGAAAGCCCGCGAACTGGAACAGGAAATCTGCCGGAAATTTGGTGTAAAAAACAGCCAGTTGCTCAGTAGCGGAACGGCAGCATTGTCTACTGCAATGGCGGCATTGGGCATAGGTTCAGGCGACGAAGTGATTATGCCAACCTTTACTTTTGTGGCCAGTTTTGAGGCTGTTGTCGGTGTGGGAGCTATTCCTGTGCTGGTAGATATAGACGATACCTTAACGTTGGATCCCGATGCTGTTGAACGCGCCATCACGTCCAAAACAAAAGCGATCATGCCGGTGCATATGTGCGGCAGCATGGCACAGCTGGATGAATTGAAGGCATTGTGCGAAGCGCATAACCTGCTGCTGATCGAAGATGCCTGCCAGGCAATCGGCGGCCAGTATAAAGGCAAATACCTGGGGTCTATCGGTCATGCCGGTACCTTTTCGTTTGATTTCGTAAAGATCATGACTTGTGGGGAAGGCGGTGCCGTATTGACCAACGACGCGGCTGTAGCAGAAAAGTGCGATCAGTACTCGGATCATGGACATGATCACTACGGTAAAGACCGCGGAGCGGATATGCACCCCTATCTTGGGTATAACTACCGTATTTCAGAATTGCACGCTGCTGTAGGCCTGGCCCAGATCAGGAAGCTGGATGGTTTTCTCGAACTGCAAAAACGCAACCACCGGATTATCTACGAGGGGTTGAAAGATATCCCCGGTATCAGTTTCCGCCGTATCCCCGATCCGGCCGGAGATACAGGTTCTTTCCTGTCTTTTTTCCTGCCTTTGGCAGCACAGGCCAAAACAGCAGCCGAGGAATTGGCCAAAGCAGGTATTGGCGGCAACCCTTACTGGTACGACAACAACTGGCACTATATCCGTAAGTGGGAGCACCTGATGAACGCCTCTTTTTTGAATCATATACCCGAAGAACAGAAACAGGGGATTATGGAACATGCAAACAGGGCCTTTGCGGCTTCCGACGCCATTATGAGCCGCTGTATTTCTTCTGCCATCCAGTTGGGCTGGACAGAAGAAGAAGCGGCGGAAAGGGCCGCTAAAATGGCTGAAGTGATCAGGAATGTCTTGCAGAACACGCAAGGATAAGACGGGTATCCGCATTCCCAGGCATTTTGAATTACACGACGAACAATGACGACAACAGCTGAAATACTGAAGCGTGTCCGGCGCATAGAAATAAAAACCAAAGGACTGAGTAACCACATTTTTGCCGGTGAATACCACTCGGCTTATAAAGGGCGTGGTATGTCGTTCAGCGAGGTCAGGGAATATACTCCCGGCGATGATGTAAAGGCTATCGACTGGAATGTGACAGCCCGTTTTTCCCACCCTTTTGTAAAGGTATATGAAGAAGAGCGCGAGCTGACCGTTATGTTGCTGGTCGATATCAGCAACAGTTCCTTGTTTGGTACAGCCCAGCGCATCAAAAGAGAACTGATCACCGAACTATCGGCAGTACTTTCTTTTGCTGCTGCAACCAATAATGACAAAGTAGGTGTCGTTTTCTTTAGCGATAAAGTAAACAAATACATTCCCCCGAAGAAAGGGCGCAGCCACATTCTCCGCATCATACGCGAATTGCTGACGATAGAAGCAGAGCCCTCCAGCAGTACCAATGTCAGTGTGGCACTGGAGTTCCTGAATTCAGTGCTGAAAAAGAAAACAATATCATTCCTCATGAGTGATTTCATCAGCAATACATTTGAGAAACCCCTGATGCTCGCGGCACGCAGACATGACCTGGTAGGGATTCATGTGTTTGACACTTCGGATAAGGACCTGCCCGATGTGGGATTGGTCAATGTGCAGGATGCGGAATCGGGCAAAGAATTGTGGATCGATACTGCTGACAAAAACCTGCGTATCCACTATGCCAAAACATTTGAACAGCATAAACGCTACTGCGCGCAGGCCTTCAGCAAGAGCGGGGCTTCCCTGCTGGCTATCCGAACCGATCAGGATTATGTAAAAATATTACAAGGCTATTTTAAAGGCAGATAAAACAGCATGAAGACAAAGTATTTTCTCTTTTTTTTGATCCAATGCTGGTTTTTTGCCGGGGCACAGGCGCAGGTACAGCTCAG
>DATJDO010000039.1:0-2461 GCA_035497375.1 Chitinophagaceae bacterium
ATTGTGTATCGCTGTTCTTTTGGTGCACCATGTCCAGGTGGCTTTGCAGCACTATGGTCTGGCGGTCCTCCATCCCGGCAGACGCCGGTTTCTTTATGATTACATTGCCCACCTTGTCTACCTGGACAGGTAAGCCCAGGCTTTCGCCAAAGGCCTTCATAAAGGCAATTACTTTTTCTTCTTTTTTGGAAGGCCGGGGCACTGCATTCAGTTCGGCAAAGTGGCTCCACAAGGCTGTTGGTTGCAGTTGTTTGATTGTATCGTTCATGAGTTGAAAATATAAGGCAAGTTAAGTGATTATTACTTTTGAAAGCCTGGGCCGACTTTAGCATTTACTTACCGCCACATTAAGATAACCTAAAGCATCTTCCTTGCATAGTCCCGCTAATTTCGTTTCATTCTTAAACAACAAAAACGTATAATTATGACAAACGAAAGCCAGATCGAAGTATTGAATGACCTTGTACGCATCAACAATGACCGCGTAGAAGGATACCGCAAAGCGGTAGAAAATATCAAAGATGACAAAGGCCTGCTTGCTCCGCTGTTTACCAGCCTGCAACAAGACAGCCGCCAGAATAACCAGGAACTTTCTGCTGAGATCAGCAAGCTGGGTGGTACCCCCGACAGTGGCACTACGACCGGCGGTAAGATCTACCGTGCCTGGATGGATGTAAAAGCTACCTTTGGCGGAGACGATGCACAAGGGGTGCTTGAAAGTTGCGAAGGAGGCGAAGATGCCGCCAAACGTGCTTATCAGACCGCATTGGAATCAGGTGACCTGGGTGGTGATACTGCTGCACTGGTAGCCCGCCAACAAGGTGACCAGCGCGCCGCGCACGACAAGATCAAAGCCCTGCGCGACCAGTATAAAAACTAAAAGAAATACCACTGAACGCATGCTGCAACATCACACTGATGTTGCGGCATTTTTTTTGAATAAACCCTATGATTATATAAGGCCAAGTTGAAACAGTGTAAGCATCTGATGCCGTACACTTACTTCCTTTGTATTTACACAAATTGCAATAAGTAAAACTTCGTCAGATTGAATGGTGCATTATGGATCGGGATCATGGCCAGCATCTTTACCGGGATGTCTTTGCTGCCGCAACTGTTTAAAATATACAGGGATAAAGAATGCAATGTCTCTATCCTGACGCTGTTGGTATTGTTCCTGGGTAATGCCTGCTGGGTCTGGTATGGTGTATTGAAGCAGGATAGGATCATCATTGTCTCAAATTTCTTTTCCATACTGGTCAACCTTTGTGTCAGCGGATTATGGCTACACTACCGGAAGCGCCGATAGGATGCTGAAATGATGATGTGGACAAGCAATAGGATACTTACATTTGATATAGTGGCCAACAGTGATCATCATCCTTCATGACAGAAAGTTCAGGTGAAAGAATCTGCTGGTCCGGAGGCTTGAAAAGCATAAGAAAGTAGAACAAAACCCGCGATGAGTAAACTTACAGATGGTTTTTACAGGCAGCACGATGTTGTGGGAGTGGCGAAAGCACTCCTGGGTAAAAAGCTATGTACACAGACAGGGGATGAATTTACTGCGGCAATCATTGTAGAAACAGAAGCCTATAACGGCGTTGTCGACCGTGCCAGCCATGCATATGGTGGAAGGCGGACCGTGCGCACGGAAGTGATGTACGGCCAGGGCGGTCTGGCTTATGTGTACTTGTGCTATGGCATCCATTACCTGTTCAATGTGGTCACCTCAATTGAGGACGATCCTTTGGCCGTTTTGGTCAGGGCTGTAGCGCCGGTGGAGGGTATAGATATCATGCTGCGCAGGAGGAAAATGGATCGGCCGGTACCCAGGCTGAGTGCGGGGCCGGGACTGGTGACACAAGCCCTGGGCATCAACAAAGCGCACAACGGACTAAGCCTGCTGGGAGACCAGGTCTGGATAGAAGATACCGGAATCTCTTTGCCTGCGGAGGCTATAGTGAGCACAACGAGGGTAGGTGTGGACTATGCGGCTGAGGATGCCCTGCTGCCGTACCGGTTTTATATCCGCGACAATCCTTACGTGAGTAAAAAGTAGAGGGCTATGGTGTGGCAAAGAATTTTTTCAGCAACAGGGCATTGTGTACGGCCTCGCCGATGGTGTTGTTGAAATAGGTAAATACTGTTTTACCCTCTCCGGTCCAATCACGTACCAGGCCAGCATACTCTGCCAGCAACTCATCACTGTAACTGCCTTTATAATCTCCGGATGTACCATGAAAGCGCAGGAATACGAAATCAGATGCCAGGTCGGGAAAGATGGTGGCAGAAGTGGGCATATCATGCTGCACGAGCCCCAGTGTTGTCTCTTCCATAAAGCCAAACACATCATCATTGTACCAGGACTTATCGCGGAACTCAACTGCAATGCGCCAGCCCTGTTGCAGGGCCTGGTACGCGATATAGTCAAGCAGCTTGCGTACAGCGGCAAACCGCG
>DATJDO010000040.1:0-5677 GCA_035497375.1 Chitinophagaceae bacterium
GCGACCTATCCCATTTTATCAACAAAAGTGTCAGCAGGAAGGTAGAAATATCCTGGTCTATGCCATCGGAGCCTTTTGCCCGCCTTGCCCTGACCCGCTAAAAATAAATGTTATGAAATTATTTATTCGTATATCGATCGCTGTTTTGATACCACTGGCTCTTTTGATGTCTGCATATGTATTGCGCGGCAATTATCTCAGTCCTGAGCAAAAGCTGATGGGTGAGTGGAAAGAAGTGTCCTGGACCTATGAAAAAGCGGACAATAAAGGTTCTGTAAACTTTAATGATGAGCCGATCAGCGAAGCCATGAAGCACATGATCTCCCGTTCAAAGATCATTCACCAGGCGGAAACCTGGTCTTTTACTGCAGACTCCGGCCTGGTACTGAATACACAACGCAAGCGGCTCAATGTAAACTGGGCACTGATGGGCAGCAGCAATATCCTGCGCCTGAAATACAATGACGAATTTGAAGAACACTACAATCTTGTAGAACTGAGCGAAAAGCAAATGGTGCTGCATTTTGAGAATGATAACCTGACACGGGGGATTGTAAAAATAATATTCGAGAAAATATAAATACAGTAATAGAAAATGATTAAAGAACGCAATAAACTGAATGACAAGATCAGATTTGGGATGATGTATGCCGGTACGGCAGGCATGGTCAACGTGTCTTCATTGGTTTTATTCTTCTCTTTTACTTCCAATGTGACCGGGCATTACGCCATACTGGCCAATGAAATTGCCAATGGCAACCTGTTTAAGATCCTGATCGCTTTCCTGTGGATCCTGCTGTATTTTGCCGGCAGTTTCTTCTCTCATTTCCTGATCCGCAGCGGTGCTTCCAGCAATACCTACCTCACGCATGCAGTACCTATGATCGTAGAGATCATCTGCCTGGTGTCTGTAGGCCTGTACGGGCATTACCTCTACGCAGAGACGCTGATTGAAACGGAATTGCTGGTTGCGGTTTTGCTGTTTGCTATGGGGCTGCAGAACGGCCTTACGGCCAGTATTGCCAGCTTCTCCCTGAAGACCACTCACCTTACCGGTCTAACGACCGATCTGGCCATCCACTTGTCCATGCTGTACAAGAAAAATATCAAGAATAAGGAGGCGATACGAAGCAAACTCAAACTGATGCTGTCTATTGCCGTGGGCTACCTGATCGGCGGAGCGATTGCGGGTAAGATGGTACACTATGCCCATTTTATGGTATTTATTTACATTGCCATTGCCATGGTGGGGCTAATGATTTACGATTGGTCCAGGACCTTTTCGATCAAAGAAATGGTTCGGAGAGAACGTGCGGCGCAAAAGGAATTGTTTGAGAAAGCCGCTAATGCAGAGGTGCTGGGGAAAAAATATGCCCGATGATACAGAACAATAGTTAAGTTTTTCTACACGATGAGGAAGTGCGGAAAATTGGTGTAAAAGAAAGGTCGCAAACATTTGTTTGCGACCTTCTTTATAATGTCTGAGTACAAAATTTCTAGCTCAGTGCTTTGGCATCTTCGATTAGAACCGATACTTTATTGTTGATCACTTCGGCAAATCCACCGGTAATGTCATACAACTCTGTATTCGATTTGTCTTTCAGAATCTTCATCTTACCGGTACCCAGGGAAGCGATCATCGGGGCATGGTGCTCCAGTATCTCGAAATATCCTTCAATACCCGGCAATTGTATGCCGTAAACATTTCCGCTGAATACCTTATGCTCCGGAGTAAGGATTTCTAATTGCATATGTTCAATTTGATAATTGTAAAATTTGACCATCCGGCAATTGACTCATTGACGGATGGTCAAATTGACTAATTTTTAGCTTGTTCCATCAGTTTTTTACCTTTTGCGATCGCATCTTCGATGTTACCGACAAGGTTAAATGCTGCTTCAGGATATTCGTCTACTTCACCGTCCATGATCATATTGAAACCGCGGATGGTGTCTTCGATCGGTACCAGGACTCCTTTCAGACCAGTAAACTGCTCTGCCACGTGGAAAGGCTGTGAAAGGAAACGTTGTACTTTACGGGCGCGGAATACGATCAGTTTATCTTCTTCGCTCAACTCGTCCATACCCAGGATCGCGATGATGTCCTGCAGTTCTTTGTAGCGTTGCAGAATGCTTTTTACACGGTCAGCACACTCATAGTGAGCTTCACCAACAATCGCAGTTGTCAGGATACGTGATGTAGAATCCAGTGGATCCACCGCAGGGTAGATACCCAAATCGGCGATCTTACGGCTCAATACCGTTGTGGCATCCAAGTGGGCAAAGGTTGTAGCCGGGGCCGGATCGGTCAAGTCATCCGCAGGTACATATACCGCCTGTACAGAAGTGATTGAACCATTTTTGGTAGAAGTGATACGCTCTTGCATCAGACCCATTTCTGTAGCCAGTGTAGGTTGGTAACCTACCGCTGATGGCATACGTCCCAGCAGGGCCGATACTTCAGAACCCGCCTGTGTGAAACGGAAGATGTTGTCTACGAAGAACAGGATGTCGCGGCCTTTACCGGTACCATCACCATCACGGAAGTATTCCGCCATCGTCAGACCGCTCAGGGCCACGCGTGCACGGGCTCCGGGAGGTTCATTCATTTGTCCGAATACGAAAGTTGCTTTTGACTCTTCCAGGTTTTTCAGGTCAACAGAACTCAGGTCCCATCCGCCTTCTTCCATACTGTGGATGAATTTGTCACCATATTTTACGATGCCTGCTTCAATCATCTCACGCATCAGGTCATTACCTTCACGCGTACGCTCACCCACACCGGCAAATACTGACAGACCACCGTGGCCTTTGGCGATGTTGTTGATCAACTCCTGGATCAATACCGTTTTACCTACACCGGCACCACCAAACAAACCGATTTTACCACCTTTTGCATAAGGCTCGATCAGGTCGATTACTTTAATACCGGTAAACAGTACTTCAGTAGCGGTGCTCAGTTCTTCAAATTTAGGAGGCTTGGCATGGATCGCGCGGCCACCGGCCTTGCTCACCTGGGGCAAACCGTCGATCGCATCACCGGTAACGTTAAACAAACGGCCTTTGATCCCTTCGCCTACAGGCATAGTGATCGCAATACCTGTATCGACTACTTCCATGCCGCGTGTCAGGCCTTCAGTACCGTCCATCGCTACACAACGAACGCTGTCTTCGCCCAGGTGCTGCTGTACTTCAAGCACTACCACATCGCCATTGTCGCGCTTTAGTTCCAGTGCGTTATAAATTTCTGGCAATTTGCTGTCGTTAGCAAAGTGCACGTCCACTACCGGGCCGATGATTTGTTTGATTTTACCAGTGTTAGCCATCTAGATAATATTATAAAAAGATATTGTTGTTGGAAATTTGGCGCAAAAGTAAGGCTATATTACTAAAGTGCAAAAAACAATACGGAAAATCACCAGTAATATTACCCGATTATAACAAAACCGGGGCCGGGAAATGACAGGCAAGGCTAAAATGCTGATATGGAAATAATTTCGTTATGGATAATCTTTATGTGAATGATATGTGAGTTAATTTAAAAAATCATCGGACATTTACCGGCATGTACCTGCAAGCTTCCGACAATAACCTGAAAACAGCTGCGAAAATTGCCCTGGCCCCCTTACTGATTTTACTGGTCGGCGCATTGATCTTCTACAAAGAACGCATGATCATCGATGGGGCATTTATTGTTTTTGAGATCATTAACAAAGGAGAATTGCAGATACAGGTAGAGCGTTATGGCTCTTTTATTACCCAGCTTTTCCCTCTTATTGCTGCAAAATGTCATTTGCCACTCCAGGCGGTACTGATGTGCTATTCAGCCAGTTTTACAATATTTCCTCTGATTACGGCCCTGATTTTATACCGCCTGAGGGCTTATGCGCTGGTGGTATTGCTGAGTTTCTATTTTACTTTATATGTTACCGAAGCCTATTTCTGGACCAACAATGAGCTGCACCAGGGCATCTGCTGGCTGCTGCTGCTGTTTGGCCTGGTCTATTCCATGCAGAAAGAAACAAAGAAAGGGAGAGCTGTTTTGAACCTGCTTGGATTTACCCTGCTGGCTTTCCTGGCCATTTACACCCACCCTACGGTAATGGTGCCTTGCGGTTTCCTGTGGGGGTATTACCTGATCGACAACTGGAAGGGGAGCCCGAAAAAGCCTGTCATGGTAATACAATCAGTCCTGTTGTGCGCGATCACCATCTTCAAATACCTGACCAGCAGCCAGAATAGTTATGACAGCAACTTCCTGGCCAAATTAGGGAAAATCAACCTGCAAGACGTACTGGACACCTTTACCAGCGGCATGGCCGATGTGATCTGGAAAGGCTACCTGCACAATTACTGGTTCATCCCTCTTTTGTTTATTGCCGGTATCGTGGCCCTGGTCAGGAGGAGGAAATTCCTGCTGCTTAGTTTTGTGGTATTGGTCAACCTGGCATTTTTTGTGGTACTGTGCCTGCTGTTCCACGGAGGTGATACCCACTATATTGAAAGCGAACTGATGCCCTTTGCCATCATGGGCAGTACTGCTTTTGTGTATGAGGTGCTGCCATATTTCCGTACAAAAAGGACGCTTGCCCTTATGCTTTCTTTTATTTTCGTCGTACGCTTGTCATTGATTGCTGCCGTTATTCCTAAGTTCACCGACAGGGTTAATAAAGTAGAAAGTATGCTGGATGAAATGAAACGGCGCAACATTACAAAAATGATCGTCACCCACCCGGATGGGGATAGGCAGCTGGAAAGGGAATTGATCGTATCCTGGGCGCTTCCGTTTGAAAGTATGTATGTGAGTGCTTTACGCGGCGAACAGCCCCAGCGGACCATTAGCTACAAAAGCGAATATGAGGCCGGAGATTTGCAAAAAGAAGACCTGAGTATGAATATGGTTACACCTTTTGTGTTGTGGTATATTCCCGATCTGAACCGCCGTTATTTTCATATAGACAGCACAGAGCGCTATACGATTGTACCATACGAAGAATTGCGCAGGGGAGGTAAATAAACGTCATGGCCGGAATCTATATCCATATCCCTTTTTGCCGCAAGGCATGCACTTATTGCAATTTTCACTTTTCGACCTCCTTGTCGCAAAAGGAAGATATGCTGGCGGCTATTGCCTGGGAACTCGAAAACCAAAAGGAGTACCTGAAAGGCGCACGCATAGAAACCCTGTACCTGGGCGGCGGTACGCCTTCCTTGCTGTCTGTAGAGGAGCTGCAGCGCATCTTTGGGACCATTGAAAAGCATTACGATACCGGCAATCTGAAGGAATGTACCCTGGAGACAAACCCTGATGACCTCACTCCCGCTTATATAAAAGCCTTGAGGCAAACTCCCGTAAACCGGTTCAGTATCGGTGTGCAATCCTTTTTCGACAGCGATCTGAAGTATATGAACCGCGTGCACAATGCACAGCAGGCAGATTATGCCATTAAAGCGGCACAGGATGCCGGCTTTGAGAACCTGACCATCGACCTGATCTATGGCACACCCGGCCTCAGCAATATGGCCTGGCTGGAAAACCTGGCGAAAACGGAATCCCTGGGTGTTCCACACTTTTCCGCTTACGCGCTTACGGTAGAAGAAGGAACTGCGCTGCACCATGCCATACAGCACAAAAAGCAAGTACCTGTGGACCAGGAGCAGTCTGCTGCACAGCTGGA
>DATJDO010000041.1:0-2686 GCA_035497375.1 Chitinophagaceae bacterium
GAACTCTTTCGCCGTGAAGAAGAAATCTCCGGTAGGCCCGTAGTGCGCTACCCAGCTTCCGAAGCGGATGCGGAAGATCAGCAAGTGGAACAAAAACAAGCCGATCTGGGGTAAAAAAACGAATTTTAACGTATCGGTAAACGCCTTTTTATCCGTAATGTTTTTCCAGTAATAAGCGATGATCAGGATCAGGCAAAACCAGGGCGTGAGGTAAAAAATCTCCAGCGTGAAGGTGCTGAAGAAAAATAACACCGCTATATAAACGGCATACTTGCGCTGTCCCGTATGCATGAAGCAGCGCATCCAGCTCAGTATCAGTAATTGGGCCAGTAAGCCCGGCATGTAATGGTAGCCACCCTTCCAGATGGTGATCTCGGTAACATTAGGGTTCAGCGCAAAAAGCAAAGCACCCCCCAATGCAATAGCCGTAGCGGCAGTTATTTTAAAGTCACTGAATAGTTTTTTGCAAAAAGAAAAAATAAGCGTGCTGTTCAGGGCGTGCAGGCCCGTCAGCAACAGGAACCAGGGGACTCCTTTTGTCCAGAACAGACTGATCCACAAAAAGAGTTGCAGGTGTGTGACCTGGTAGTAACTTTTGACATTGAAATCCTTGCTGTTCAGGAAATCCCAGAAACGGTATTTGCTGTAATAATCCAGCAGGCCCTCGAAGTCGCCGTTGAATCCCGCCCGCCATGCCGGCAGCGTGAGCAGGGCTATGGCGCACCAGAGCACGGCAAACAGGTATTTAGGACGGCCGGTAATCGTATCGTAAATCCGCTGAAAAAGCCCTGAGCCCATTAGGTTTATTTTTTTGCAAGTTATTCAAAAAAACTGCTTGTAATCTCTATTACCTTTGTGCCTCATTTTAAAGAGGCGAAACTTTATGCGTTATTGGCGGCATTACCCGAGATTCATGCAGGTGCTCCTGCTTATGCTGATGATCTTTACATTGGCCTCCTTTTCAACGGTCATTGCCCATTTTACACTCCGGTCCCTTTTTGGCCTGTCGGCAGAGGCGCTGCAGAACGTAGGAGAGGGCAGCAGCAGCAGGGTGATTTCGGCCACTCAGTATGTGCAGGGCCTTCTGAGCTTATTTACCTTTCTGCTCAGCGCCTTATTGTTTGCCTACCTCACGCATCCGAAACCAGCATCCTACCTGGGCCTGCGCAAGCCGGGCAGACCTGTACAGGCACTGATTACAGTCCTTTTGCTGCTGGCGGCCATGCCCCTGGTGAACCAGCTGGGGTACTGGATGCAGCAGATTGATTTCGGCAGCGGTGCCAAAGCATCTTACGAGCGTGGCCAAGAGGTGATCCATGCGATGATGAAAGGCTCCTCTATACAGGACCTGCTGGTTCACCTGCTATTATTTGCCGCATTGCCTGCATTAGGGGAGGAATTTTTGTTTCGCGGCATCATCATGCGCCTGTCGTACAACAATTCGAAGAACATTCATTTTGCCATACTGGTTTCTGCTGCCATTTTCGGTATTGCACATGGTTCTGTGTACAATTACCTGCCCATTATGCTGATGGGTATCCTGCTGGGCTATATTTATTACCTCAGCGGCTCTATATGGCTTAGTGTGCTGGCACACTTTCTGAACAACGGGTTGGCAGCAGTGGGCCTTTTCCTGGTGAACAAGGGCATCGTGAGCGCTGAAACAGGCGAGGCGGAACAATTCTCCTGGTATGTACTGCTGATCTGTGCCATCGTATTGGGAACCCTGTTTGTCATGCTGCGCAAACAGGCTACACCCTTGCCGGCAGACTGGTCAGATGATTTTAAAGGAGAGCGCTAACATCTAAATACAAACACTTTGAATTGGAAAACATTTTTTACACGGAGCGGTACGGCCGTCGTTTTTGCGGTCATTATGATGGCCGGGCTTTTGGGCAAACCGCTTTGGTTCTTAGCCCTGTTGCTGCTGATCCAGTTCCTGTGCATCAAAGAATACTTCAGCCTGCTTAAAAAAATAGATACTGAATCTGTTTATGGAACGGGTATCCAGGCATTGGTACAATTGTTTGGTGCTGCCAGCCTTTTCCTCTGCTCTCCGGTCTTTGAGGCGGGGATAAAGAACTTTGTACCGGGCCTTTTCTTTGTACCGGTATTGCTGCTGCTGATCCAATCACTGCAAAAAGGCGGCAGTATAGGCCAGGCCTTCCAGTCCCTGGGCGCCCTGCTGTACATCTGCCTGCCGGTGAGCCTGCTGATGCTGTTGCGGGGGCAAAGCCTCATCCTACCCCTGGGCCTGATCCTGCTGATCTGGATCAATGATACGATGGCCTACATCGTCGGCTCCTTTATCGGCAAAACACCTTTCTCCTCCATCTCACCGAAAAAGACCTGGGAAGGAACTGTAGGCGGGGCTTTACTGACGGTAGCGGCCGCGGTAGTATATGGCCTGTTTTCTGATTATTACACGGTAACAGACTGGGTCGCTTTATCCCTGTGTGCTGCTGTGGCCGGCACCCTGGGCGACCTGTTTGAAAGCAAACTGAAGCGGGTAGCCGGTGTTAAAGATTCCGGCTCCTTTATGCCGGGACACGGCGGCGCACTGGACCGTTTCGATTCTCTTTTGGTAGCGGCCCCTTTTGCATTCAGCTATGCTTACCTTTTCCTGCCGGCGCTGGACATCCATATTTTTTAAATTACCTTCGCACAAAATATTTTATGACAATAC
>DATJDO010000042.1:0-3570 GCA_035497375.1 Chitinophagaceae bacterium
CCGACGCTTTCCCCTACCCTTACACCAGAGAAAGCGGTGAAAAATTCCTGCAATGGGCTACAACAAACTGCCCGTCTAAAATGATGGCTATTTGTATAGACGACAAGGCCTCCGGAAATATTGGCATGCACCCGCAGGCAGACATCCTCCGCATGAATGCAGAAGTAGGCTACTGGCTAGCCGAAGCACATTGGGGTAAGGGCATTATGACGGAAGCGTTGAAACAAATGATCCCGATAGCGTTTGAAGCATTGCCGGTGAGCAGGATATTTGCCCGTGTGTTCGGTCACAATATTGGTTCTCAGAAAGTGGTTGAAAAGGCTGGCTTCATACTGGAAGGCCGTTTTGAGCAAACGATCTTTAAAAACGGAGTGTATATAGACGAACTGATCTATGCTGTCCGCAAGGAGCAGATCAGGGGCGATAAGTAAACACGTCAATTTTCGGGGAAGTTGAAATCCCCCCCGGGTTGATACCCGGTGCACCCTGCGGGATGTCCATACCCAGGTCTTTGTAATAGGTTTCCCAAACAGGAAAATAAGCATCGCTGCCCAGCGGCTTGAAGGTCATTGGCTGAAGTTCGAAGAAGTCGCGGCCACCATTTGCGGTTTTGAATGCGTCGTAAATCAGTTCGGAACAATAATAACTGCCATTGTTGTAGAGAAACGCCTTGTCGTAGGGCACATCCAGTTGATTTGTTGCAAAACGCAGGGCATACGGCAGCAGCTTGCGGTATTGTTTTTTGACACGGCCCATCAGCATTTCATTGCCGCTCCTGGCCACAAAACGTGCCAATGGCGTACGCTGTACCTTATCCCCTATGGCTTCCAGAATAAACAGGCTGTCTGCCGACCTGACCACCAAACCGATATGGGAGAAATGCCTGCCGCCAAAACTTACTGTCACCTGCTCTATTGCATCGCAAAGCCCGCCGCAATCCAGGTCCTGAAACAAGAGGTCGCCGGCCTGCAGCGAGCCGGGGTATGGCTTCTGCGCAAGACTACCGGTACAGACCAGCAAAGACAGTAAAAAGCTGAGCAACAATTTGTGCATACCCGTTTTGTTTGATCTGCAATATTACAGGCTAAACGGTTGCCCACCATGACTGCAGCTCTGCAAAAAACCGGCCCGCTTTTCTGAGCGGGCCGGTCATTGCTAAGCGCCTGGCTTATATTGAAACAAAGTTAATTGCCGGTACTGAGCTTGTGCTGCAGGAAACCCGGCAATTTTCCGCCTACTTTATTGCGCAGCATTTCTTTAAACTTCTTTTTGTCTTGTGCTGACATTCTTCTGGCCAGTGCTACTCCTCCCAGCACCAGCGCCGCTCCCGCGAGCATCATGGTTGTACTTTTCATATCGACTGTGTTTAATGATTAACTAAAAGAATCAGTACAAAAGTCGGTATTGAGCCACGTTTTTTATTACAGCATTGACCTGCATTATTACACGATTTCAAGGTTGCACTCCGGTCTTGTATTTTTTGATATTGTTGGCAGCAAAAGGACCAACTGTTGCTTACCTTTAAAGGGTACCGCATGGATTGAACCGATAAAAAATAAAATGATGAAAAAGACAGAACAACCCAGCCCAAGGCCTATACCGGCAAAGCCGGAAATCGCAGACCCTTCTAAAAAGGAGCAGCAAGAAATCAACAGGGAAAAGAAAGAATTTGATACAGAGCCTTTGAAAGAAAATATAGAAAAACCAGAACTACCGAAGATACCACCGGAAATCCCGGAACAAAAGCCTGCTAAGCCATAAAAAAGCGGCCTTCTATTGAAGGCCGCTTTTTATCAAAATCAGGATCGCATTAATCTGATGCGGACGGGTCTTTGAGTACCAGTTTGTTTTCGACCAGTTTTTTATACAGCTGTGTGATACGCTCATTCTGCTCCAGCAGTTTTGCATTGGTCTGATCCAGCTCGTCTACTTTGAGTGCGAGTACTTCTATGGCCTGCGTCAGTTCATAAATCGCTTCGATGAATATCTTTTCCATAGCCTTTACAATTTTGCGCTAATGTATAAAAACCACCCTGAAGTAAAACGGCGGCAAATCAATTTTAAGTTACCTTTTCTGATCGCAGTTTGCACTATGCAAATGCCGGTTTAAAGGCTTTTACTTTTGTCCACTTTCTTTTCAATCGCTTCTACTTCTTTGATGAAGGCTGAAATGTGTGCATCGTCATAAGGACCGTAAGCATCTATCAACGTACCGCGTTCCCCATCTTCCGTTTCTATCGCATACAGTATCGCGTTATCTTCGGGGTTAGAGGCTCCTTCAAAGCGGTAAAAATTCAGAACGCGCACCTGGTTAGGCGCAAATTGCTTATCAGTCTCGAGCGACTTTATACCCATATTGTTTGCTTTGAACTGCACCGTAAACCCTTTGCGTTCCAGCATACTGATGCAGGAAGAAAGGGTTTTCATGTCTTCTGATGTTCCTCTACTGGTATCCATAATGTTTGTTTTTTTGTCCGGTACAAAGCTCATCAGGTTAGTGCTTTTTCCTGTTATGGGCGAACGGCAATTCCTTATATAATTTCAACAAAACGAGGGGAACAGGCATTAAAAAAGGGGCTCATAAAGAGTCCCTGTTTTAGTTTCAATTTATACTTAGCCAGCGCCAGTATCTTTCCGGCTTTTTTAGACCTGCCGGGGGTCAGTGTTGCAGTATTAAAAATGTCTGTTGTAATGTTTTACAAACCTAAGGCCAAAGCGGCTTTCGTTGGCAGGGAAATTTCCACGATTTTTCAAAAATTACACAAAAAATAAATCATCATATCATCAGCAAATGTGTGCGCAGTACAGTACTCTTTTTGATCTTACCATCAGAAAGAAAGCAGGTATTGCACAGGGTATATTACTCCTTTGCAGGCAGAGCAAAACCGATGCGCATAAAAAAAACCACACCCTTTCGGGCATGGCTAAACAAACAAAGGTTCCAAAAACGATATAAAAGTAAAGTGACTTCAACATACATGGAACAATTAGCCTGTAAATCGTGGATTTTTCCCCGGACTTTTTTTAAAAAGAAACCGGCCACGAACTGCGGCCGGATGTATTCTTATTAAACACTGTCAACTTAGTTTTGAGCCGGAGTGCCCGGCAGGTGTGCCTGCTCCAGTATTTTTCGCATTTTTTTTGCCCCTTTTTTCAATGGTTCCAGCCCCGCCTCGAGACCTTTGAGTTTTTTCCTTTTGTACAGGTTTTGCAGGATCAATCCGCCTGCAATCAATAATGCTGCGCTGAGTATTCCAATTGTCTTCTTGTTCATAATCGTAGATTTTAGCTGTTAGCAATAAATGAAGGATAAAGGTCTGTTTTTTATGCTGCAACATGTTTACAGGATTTTGGTATTGTTTTACAGGATTATACACCGCATCGAATAAGATGTGTACATTTGATTTTGCCATCCTGCATTAAAACTTAATTTTTATGGGTTTATACCTTATCCTGACTATACTGATCAGTATCTCTGCACTTTTTGCCTACCTCAACAACCGGTATATCCGCATGCCTTTTGTGATCGGTTTGTTTTTCCTGTCTACTTTGCTGTCTCTGGCTATCCTT
>DATJDO010000043.1:0-3179 GCA_035497375.1 Chitinophagaceae bacterium
CCCGGCCGATGACAGTCTATGCGGGCCAGGCCTGGGTGCACCACTTAAAACACTGGGCACTGCTGCACAACAACAGCTTCCCTTCCGGGCACACGACTGGTGCTTTCAGTTTTTTTTGCCTGCTGGCCTGTGTCATGCCTGTGGGTAAGAGGGGCTGGGGGCTTTTCTTTTTTACAGTGGCATTGATGACAGGCTATGCCCGGGTTTACCTTGCGGCTCATTTTTTTGCTGATGTCTATGCCGGCTCTGTTATCGGCACTCTTTTATCTTACATTATCTGTAGTATCGTTTTTTATATCAAATCGCGCAATGAACAGGCTTCTTTAGTGCTTTAAACTTCCTGGTATGGCTACATCTTTCCGGTATATACAAATTGTCCTTATCGCTCTTGTTTTGTTTGTCCCTTTCCTGGGCCAGGTGCATTTGTTTGATTGGGACGAAATCAATTTTGCAGAATGTGCCCGTGAGATGATCGTTAGTAAAGACTACCTGAGGATGCAGATTGATTTTCAGCCGTTTTATGAAAAGCCACCTTTGTTCATCTGGATGCAGGTGTTGAGTATGAAGCTGTTTGGTATCAACGAGTTTGCTGCCCGTTTCCCGAATGCGCTTGCTGGTATGGTGACGCTGGTTGCACTTTTTTACATCGGTAAGAAGGTGGTCAATGAGAAAATGGCCATCTGGTGGGTGATCCTGTATGTGGCTACCTGGCTGCCCCATTTTTATTTCAAATCAGGTATTATCGACCCAACGTTCAATTTATTTATATTCCTGGCTTTCTTTCAGGTATATAGCCTGAAGTTTGGCCGGCAAAAGCTGATGCATATGTTACTTGCCGGTCTGTTTATCGGTCTGGCCGTACTGACTAAAGGTCCTGTGGCGATACTGGTGTCGGTACTTTCTTTTGTTGTCTATGTAGTGCTCAACAGAGGAATTAACGGCTATTCGGTAGGGCACCTATTGGGCATTGCTTTTATTGCTTTGCTGGTCACGTCGCTGTGGTTCGGTGTAGAATTGCTGCAGAACGGCCCAGCCTTTCTCCGTGAATTTATCAGTTACCAGGCCGGTTTGTTTTCACAGAATATTGCAGACCATGCCGAGCCCTGGTTCTATCATCCTGTTGTGTTGCTCATCGGTTGTTTCCCGGCTTCCCTGTTCCTGTTCCAGTATTCGAGGAAGAGGACAGTCAACGCGCGATCTGAATATGCACGCTGGATGTGGATCTTGTTTTGGGTGGTACTGATCTTATTTTCCATTGTGAAAACCAAGATCGTGCATTATTCGTCCCTCTGCTATTACCCGCTGACCTTCCTGGCTGCATTACAAATCTACCGGCTCAGCGAAAAGGAGTTTATTGTCAAAAAACTGGTGCGGGTTTTGTTGCTGGTTATCGGGTCTGTATGGGGTATTTTGCTCACGGCTATTCCTCTTGTCGGTCTGTATAAAGCAAAACTGATTCCCCTGATCAAAGATCCGTTTGCTGTGGGTAACCTGCAGGCTGATGTGCATTGGAGCTATGCCGAGTGTGCTTTTGGAATCGTATACCTGGTGCTGGTATGGGCCAGTGTGCTGATAATGAAACGGCATTTCAGAAGAGGAATGCTGATACTGTCTTTTACCCAGGTCGTTATGATACAGATCATCCTGCTGCAGTTTGCGCCCAAGATTGAAGCGTATTCACAGCGTGCTGCGGTTGCGTTTTACGAAAGCAAGCAGGGGCATGATGTATATGTGCAGGTGTTGGGCTTTCACAGTTATGCACATCTGTTCTATGCGCAGAAGAAACCTTCAATAAACCCGGGATATTACCAGGCTGGATGGCTGATCAACGGATCTATCGATAAGCCTGCTTATTTCGTGTGCAAGATCCAGGATGCGGACCAGTACCGGGCCAATCAAAATCTTAAAGTATTGTACGAGAAGAACGGTTTTGTGTTTTTTGAGCGGATATTGCATGCTGCTAACTGATAAAAACGACCTCTTATGAGTCCATTATACGCGATTGCGCTGCATGGCGGAGCCGGTACTATTGCCCCGGAAACCATGACTGACGAAAAATATACTGCTTACACGGAGGGCCTGAAGGCCGCTTTGGATAAAGGCTATGCAGTCTTGAAAGAGGGTGGATCCGGTCTTGATGCGGTACAGGCTTCGGTAATGAGCCTTGAAGATTGCCCGCTCTTCAATGCAGGTAAGGGAGCTGTGTTCAACAGTGCCGGTGGTCATGAAATGGATGCGGCGCTGATGGAAGGATATGCAAAACGGGCCGGTGCTGTAGCGGGGCTAAGCGCTGCCCGTAACCCTATACAGGCTGCAAGAGCGGTGATGGAGCATACGGAGCATGTGCTGCTCTCCGGGCCAGGTGCCGACCAGTTTGTCCGGGAACAAGGCCTTCCGGTAGAAGGCGCAGATTACTTTTTCAACCAGTTTCGTTACGATCAATGGAAGGAGGCACAGGCTGCCGGCAGGATACAGCTGGACCATACAGAGCGGAAAATGGGTACGGTAGGCGCTGTGGCGCTGGATCAGCACGGTAATCTTGCAGCAGCAACTTCTACCGGCGGGATGACGAATAAACAATACGGAAGGGTAGGCGATAGCCCCCTGATCGGTGCTGGTACATGGGCGGACAACCAGACCTGTGCCATCAGCTGTACCGGCCATGGGGAATTGTTTATACGCAGCGTTGTTGCTTACGATATTGCCTGCCTGATGGAATACAAAGGCTTGTCGCTACAAGCGGCCTGCGACAAGGTGGTGATGGATAAACTGGTGAAAATACAGGGTGAAGGCGGCCTGGTGGCTATTGACAAGGCAGGGAATATTGAAATGCCATTCAATAGTTCCGGTATGTACCGGGCGTTACGGAAAAGTGACGGCAGTGAAACGATTGCAATCTACCGGTAAGACTTAAAGCGATACCTGCCACTGTAGTGTTACTGAACTTTTGCGTTCTGTAACATGGTAGGGGCCTGCCGGAGTGCCTTTATATACTGGCCTGTTCTGGTAAGCCAGGGTGAGTTTTGAAGTATGGCCAGACAACAGCAGGTTGACGCCCATGTCATAATACACCATCGGATCAGCCAGTTTCTGCATTGTGGAATATTGAACACTGGCATAAGGCATTAATGTTCCTGCTTTACCCAGCAATTCATTTTTTAGTTTATAACCCAGCTGGG
>DATJDO010000044.1:0-3646 GCA_035497375.1 Chitinophagaceae bacterium
CCACAAGGGATACGGTTATATGTATTACGAGAACGCTTCGGCAACCGATATGCTTGATTTTACCAGGGACAATGACGGCGGCATCAATAAGTCTATGGCTTTCATGCCGCCGGCTATGAAGACCTACGACATTTTCCAATCGACAGCACCCAACGGGGGCGGAACCTTCAGGGCAGATCGCAATGATTACGGTATTGTCGGTGATCCCTATATCAAATTTCAAAGCAAAGACGAATTCAGGGAGACCAATGAGTTCACGATCGGTGGCGGTGCTAAATTATGGCCTCCCTGTGCTTTTTATCTGGAGGGGAAATATACAAACTCCAAATTCCAGACCTACAGCAACGTGACCAGTGGTGGCCTGGGTAGAAACGGGGGAAAAAACAGGTTCAATGCAGGTAAAGACCTGAATATGTATTTCAAATTCCAGGGCGACCAATCCAGGATCGACCCGGCCTACTTTTCACAGGTGGGCGGCTACGGGGCGCATGCTTTCTCGAGATCATTGTCTGTGAAAGGGAATGCCAATGTAAAAAGGCCGGTTAACTCCCAACCCATCTCTGTATTCACCAATAAGAATATAGAAGACCTGCCCAGGACGGTTGTGGATAAAGACCTGTACAGCTATAAAGTAAACAAATTCCCCAACGAAAGGGACACCATTGCCCGTAAGACGGTAAGCAATACGATCGAGGACAGTAAAATAGGGGCCATCATCACCAAGAATACCAGTGGGCAAAGCTTTGTATACGGAACACCTGCGAACAACCATATCAAAAATGAAGTCAGTTTCCGGATGAACAAATTCAACCAGACTTCCTATGATGAAAGAAATGGTATTTTAAAATGCAACTCCTCGGCTGATATCCACAGTTTTAATGGCCAGAACAGGGACGAACTCTACAAAAATACACTGACGCCCGGCTATGCTCATTCCTACCTGTTGAATGCCGTATTGAGCCCGGACTACATGGATGTGACCAATGACGGGATTACGGATGATGACCTGGGTTCTTACGTAAAATTCACCTACAGTAAAACCGAAAAGGACTACCGGTGGAGAATACCATATGGTGATACCGCGCCTGCCACCCGGAATACGACCTTACTGAACCAGGGCACCAGGGCAACCGCCTTCGACGATATGGCGTCTTACAGTATCGGGTCAAAGGAAATCTGGTATGCCCACTCGATGGAGTCTAAAAACTATGTTGTCGAGTTTTACCTGAGCAAAAGAGAAGATGCCCTGGATAGCCGGAATAAAGTCATCCGCCCGGATCATCCCAACACCATTGCCCAATATGCAAGTGATAAGGATTCTTTTTCCAGGATGATGAGACTGGACTCCATCAAATATTTCAGCAAGCACGACAGGCTGTTGAATAAAGATAAGGCAGTGCCGGTCAAATCCTTTTACTTCAGTTACGACTATGGCATCTCCTCCCAGCTGCCGAACTCCATTTCAAATGGTGGTAAGCTGCGCTTAAATAAGCTGACGATCCGGAACGGGGATGAGCCGATGACCTTTGCTGATGTGTACGACTTTGGGTACAGCTCCTCTAACCCGGCGTACGAACAGGGCGCAAAAGATGGCTGGGGTAACTATTGCCCGAATACCAACTCCATACCTCTGTGTGAGTTTCCCTATATCAATCAATTTAACAGGGGCAGCAAAGATGAGGTAGCCTCTGCCTTTCATTTAAACCGGATCAGCCTGCCCTCCGGCGGTAAGATCGATATCGAATACGAGGCAGACGATTACAGCTATGTACAGGATAAGCGGGCTATGGCATTTTACAATGTAAAAGGGGTTGGTGTAATGAGTAGTTATGTCCCGGGAAGCGTCTTTGGCCTGTACATGCACTGGCTCATGCCCTGCCTGTTTATCTACGTGGACAAACCGGCAGGTTTAAACGGTGACTATAAGAATACGCTGCTGAATGGGTCGGATATGATGTACTTCTCGTTCAATGTCAATATCGTGGGCAATGCCTTCAGGGATCTGCCCTACGATCAGGTCAAAGGCTATGCAGTAGTAGAAGATATCAACGTTGCACCGAATGATCCCACTAAGTTATTCATAAAGCTGAAGCCGGTCAGCCTGACCCGGACACCGGCACAGGTGAGCCCGATCACCAATGTGGCCATCAATAATGCCAGGATGTACGCATCAGATCAATTGTATTACCAGCAAAGGGAAAACCCCGACGGTAAAAATGCCAACACCAAAGACAGGCTGAAAAAAGCAAGCAAACAACTGATGGATGCCGTGCTGGGTCAGAATTCGATCAAAGAACTGATGGAAGACTTTTCGCCCGGCAGGTACTTCAACGATCAAAAGAGTTTTGTAAAACTGGCCATGATCGAACCGAAGATCGGTGGCGGTTCCAGGGTGAAAAAACTGACGTTTAACGATCAATGGAACAAAATGGTCAATGAAGAAAGTTCCGGCCTCATCGGGTACCAATATAGCTACAAAGACGAAAACGGTCTGTCTTCGGGTGTAGCTTCCTACGAACCCTTGAATGGCGGGGAAGAAAACCCGCTGCGTTCAGGCAGGTCGTACCAGGTAACCAACAACAAATCAAATTACCCGCCCTACGATCCGATCGAGTTACTGAAAGAAGACCCTGTGGGGGAATCTTTCTATCCGACCGGCAGTGTGGGGTATAACACGGTGACGATCGAAAGTATCCACAAAGATTATGCCCGCTCGGCACAGTCCAGGCAGATACTGGAGTTCTACACCAATAAAGACTTTCCGTTCATCTCCACCTACAGTCCCAAAAGTGTCGTAGCGCACTATGACCAGGATTTTGGCAATCCTTCCATAAGAGAGATTCTGTCGGCATTTACACCGTTCAAGATTTCAAACAAGAAGACCTCCTCTTACCAGACCTACAGCATCTCCCAGAGTTTCGTCATCGAAACAAACGATATGCACGGGAAGCAGAAGGGGGTAAGAAACTACAGACTGCTGCCGAAGAACGGAAAAACGGAATTGGTGAATGCGACCACCTATTACTACAATACAACAGGGGCCAACAGGCTGAACAATGAAGTGCCGGTCATCGTCTACGAAGCGGATACCAGGAAAGCATGTTTTTCATACGGCAGCAGTGCGCCTAATGCATACGACACCGGTTTCCCGAAGAAAAACCTGAAAATTGAAAATGCAACCCTTGGCGTCAATGTAGATGTGTGTACCGATTACCGCTCCGTAGTCAATACCGAAGAACGGCAATCAAAAGCCGGGGGCGCAGGCCTTGCCTTCTGTATCATTCCTCCTTATCCGATGAAGTTAAGCGTCACCCTGGTAGATGATGTACATACACATACCGATTACTTCTTTTCAACCATTACGACTAAAATCGTGAACCGCTATGGTATCCTCAAAGCCGTAAAAAGCTACAATGAAGGAGCAGAGTTCGTGTTGACCAATAAATATTATGACCCGATTACCGGCAATCCGGTCGTTCAGGTGAAGAAAGATAAATTCGGGGATGATGTTTATGAAACGACCATTCCCGGCTACTGGACCAATACCGACCTCGAGCCCTCTTACCTGGAATTCCCTTTATCCGGTACTCCTGGTCAGTAGATTTTCCTTACGAGTTGACATTCAGAAATGGCGGTGGCGGCTATT
>DATJDO010000045.1:0-4098 GCA_035497375.1 Chitinophagaceae bacterium
TCCGCCATTGTAGGCGTTATTGCCGGATTTATCCCGGCATATAAAGCATCGAAACTTGACCCTGTAGTGGCTATACGCTCCCTGTAACGATATGACACAAGCACGCACCCTCATTCTCAGCCCCGAACAGATCAGGCTCAAAATACAACGCATGGCCTACCAGGTCTGGGAAAAAAATGCCGGACGCTCTGAACTGATCATGATCGGTATTGCCGATAACGGTTTTGTACTGGCGCAATTGCTGGCACAGCAGCTGGAATCCATCAGCCCCATAAAGGTACAACTGATCAGCCTGGCCTTTGATAAAAGCACCCCCCTGCGCAACCTGCCGCAGATCAGCGAAAACCTGGACGGCAAATCCGTGCTGCTGGTGGACGATGTGGCCAACTCGGGCAAAGTACTGTTGTACGCACTGCGTCCTGTATTGGCTTATTTCCCTTCACAGATCAATATGGCCGTACTCGTAGACCGCAAGCATAAGTCTTACCCGGTGAATCCGGATATCGTTGGACACAGCCTGTCTACCACCTTGCAGGAAAACATCACGGTCGAAAGTGATGGCAAAAATCTTACCGGCGTATACCTCGATTAGCATCATGGAGCCGATAACGATCAGGACTGCCACAGAACAGGATATACCGCTCATCAACGAACTGGGCGAAAGAGCCTTTTACCCCACCTATCTTCCTTTTATCAGCGAAGAGCAGGTGTCGTATATGTTTCATATGATGTACGATACCGCAGCGCTGCGCAGGCAGATGCAGGAACGGGGCGATATCTTTTTTATAGCCTATGCCGGTACAGAGGCTTTGGGCTTTGCGTCCTGTCAGCACCTGGCAGACGGTGTTACCAAACTGCATAAATTATATGTATTGCCGGAGCTGCAGGTCAAAGGTGTGGGCAAAGCCCTGCTGGACAGCGTAGAGCAGGCTGCTGCAGCGGCCGGGCAGACCCGGGTGCTGCTGAACGTGAACCGCGAAAACAAGGCTATAGGGTTTTACCGGAAATGCGGGTATGCCATCCGCGCCGAAGACGATATCGACATCGGGAACGGCTTTTTCATGAACGATTATGAAATGATAAAATCGATATACTAAGGGTTTTTGCCGCTGAATATAAACTACCTTCGCCATCAGGTATAAAAAAGTAACAGGATTATTAATGGGTTTTTTTGATAAGTTATTTAAACGGAACAAAGAGCAGGAAGAGCAGAAAGTAGCTCTGGACGAAGGTTTGAAAAAAACCAAGGAAGGCTTTTTTTCCAGGATCACCAAAGTGATCGCCGGTAAAGACAAGGTGGATGAAGAAGTGCTGGACGACCTGGAAGATGCCCTTGTCAGTGCAGATGTCGGTATTGAAACTACGATAGAGATCATCAAAAGGGTTGAAGACCGTGTAGCCAAAGATAAATACGTCGGTACTACCGAACTCAACACCGTCTTGCAGGAAAGCATCATGAGCGTGCTCACCGATGCCCCGGGCAATGAATTTGAAACCTTCGAACTGCCTTCAGGCTCCAAACCCTATGTGCTCCTGGTGGTAGGCGTAAATGGAGTCGGCAAAACGACCACCATCGGCAAACTGGCCCACAACTTTAAGAAAGCCGGCAAAAGCGTCGTATTGGGCGCAGCCGACACCTTTAGGGCCGCGGCCGTAGACCAGCTGACGATCTGGAGCGAAAGGGTAGGCGTGCCGATTGTGAAAAAAGAAATGGGCAGTGACCCCAGCTCAGTAGCCTTCGATGCCGTACAAAGCGCCATTGCCCGCGATGCGGATATCGTCATCATCGACACCGCAGGCCGCCTGCACAACAAAGCGCACCTGATGGAAGAGCTGAGTAAGATCCGCCGCGTGATCAGCAAAAAAATGCCTGATGCACCGCACGAAGTCTTATTGGTGCTGGACGGCAGTACCGGCCAGAACGCCCTGGAACAGGCCAAACACTTTACAGCAGCAACAGATATCAACGCCCTGGCCATCACCAAACTGGACGGGACCGCCAAAGGCGGTGTGGTGTTGGCGATTGCCCATCAGTTCAAAATACCGGTAAAATACATCGGTGTCGGCGAACGTATGGAAGACCTGCAGATCTTCAACAAAGAGGAGTTTGTAGATAGTCTGTTCAATTTGCAAGCCGAATAGTAGTGTGCAGAAAACTTGTTGGACTCAAGTGCTTGTTGATCATCCTGGCAGGCATTTCATTTCACTAATTGAACGCTTTTTAAAACAGGATTTAGGAACCCCATTCTGCCGTGCGGACTTTCCCTGAACGGGGAATAGCGGCTCCGCTTTCTGGCTTTTCCCTTAAGTAGGCGTATAATTCTATATCCAATGCAGATGACATTCATCGTTTGGGTGCCTCTGCGCCCCTTTTAAGGGGAGCTGTCCGAAGGACTGAGGGGTAAATAGAGTCTGCCCTTCGTTGTACGCAACATCCGTGTATAAATAATAAGCCTTGTTTTTTGAAAATGCCGCTACGATCATTACTTTTGCAATCAGATACTAATCCGGAAAGAACAGATGAAAAATAATACTTTAATTGTTGTGATCGGCCTGGTGTTGCTGGCAGCAGTGTCCCGCATCATCTGCGCTACAGCAGGAGCCTATAATTTTGCCCCTGTGGTGGCTATAGGCCTGGTGAGCGGCATGCTGATCAAAGATGCCAAAACGGCCATCCTGATCGCTTTGCTGGGACAATTTGTGGCTGATGTATACTTCCAGCTGTTCCCTACAGCCATCAACTGGGGTTTTTACGGTATCAGCCAGTTCTTCGTGTATGGCGGTATTATTGCTGCGGCCCTGATCGGCAAGGCGATGAATAAAGTCAACGCAGTAACCGTGATCGGTGGAACGTTTGCGGCTTCCGTAGCCTTCTTCCTGGTGTCCAACTTCGGTTATTTTGCACAGGGCTTCAATGGTTATACCCTGAGCGGCCTGGCCAAAAGCTATATTGATGCGATACCGTTTTTCAAAGCCAGCCTGCTGGCAGACTTTACCGGCAGCGCCGTATTGTTCGGGGCATACTTCCTGGTGAAGTCCGTGTTGCCGGCCAACACACTCAAAACCGCTTAATCAAATCTTACTTACTCAACTCAAAATTTCATAAAGCATCCTAATAATGGCAAAGAAGATCAAACCAACCGCACGTCAGAAAATGATCCTGTTAGTGCATTTCATCGCATTCACTGTGGTAACGATCCTGATGTGGACCCTGTACGATAAAGGCGCCACTTCATGGGTATACCCCTGGCCGGCCTGGTTTACCGCAGCATGGGCATTGTCTCTTGTAGGTCACGTTTGCGCCCTGTTCACTTCTTACGAAGATCCGGGACTGGATGAATTCAACCGCCTGAGCAACAACTAGAAAATTAAACATAAGATAATCGGAATCCGGTACCCCTTGGTACCGGATTTTTTATTTTGCAGCCCGGAAGCCCGTCCTTGCTTTTGAAAATGATTATGCGTAATATTAGGTAAGAATCATTGTTTCACGAATTTTAAAAGATAGCATTATGGATAA
The DNA here is from genome assembly GCA_035497375.1 of Chitinophagaceae bacterium. GTDB lineage: Bacteria > Bacteroidota > Bacteroidia > Chitinophagales > Chitinophagaceae > Rurimicrobium. Next base: position 3,521 of record DATJDO010000045.1, read on the forward strand.
AAATGAGCAATACATTGCCCTGGTAACAGGGGGCACGGGCGGACTGGGTACAGCCATTTGCAAGCGCCTCAGTAAAGACGGCTATCATGTGGTGACGGCTTATAATAATGAAGAGAAAGCTAAGAAGTGGCAGGAGCAGATGCTGCAGGAAGGCTATGCCTTTGATATGTATCAGGTCGATGTCAGCGATTATCAGTCCGTAGAGCAGATGATCACAGACATCGAGCAAAAGCTGGGGCCGATAGACATATTGGTGAACAATGCCGGTATCACCCGCGACGGGCAGTTCCGGAAAATGAGCCTGGAAAACTGGGACGCCGTGCTGAAAACCAACCTGTACAGTGTCTTCAACTGCACCCGTAATGTGATCAACCAGATGTGCGACCGCAACTATGGCCGCATCATCAATATCTCATCTGTGAATGGTCAGCGCGGCCAATTCGGGCAGGCCAACTACTCGGCTGCCAAAGCCGGTATGCATGGCTTTACGAAGACACTGGCTATGGAAGTAGCCCGCAAAGGCATTACGGTCAATACCATTTCCCCCGGTTATATTGCCACCGATATGGTGATGGCCG
>DATJDO010000046.1:0-3923 GCA_035497375.1 Chitinophagaceae bacterium
GTTGAGCCAGATGGAGAAATACGGCAAGCTGTCTTCGGCAGAAGCAGCTGCGAATAAGGCAAAGCCTATTGTGCTGGATTACCACAAGCTGGATTATCACGAAGGCATCGCCCCTTATTTCAGGCAAGTGGTGGAAGCTGAAGTAAAAAAGATCTGTAAGGGCTTAAAGAAAGAAGATGGCTCTGAGTACAATATTTACAAAGACGGTCTGCGCATTTACACTACGCTGAACGTGACCATGCAACGCTATGCAGAAGAAGCGGTGGCCCAGCATATGAAGGACCTGCAGCGCCAGTTTATGGCCCAGCCCCGTTACCGCGACCGCAGTATTTTCAAGACCCATATGAACGATGTGATCAAATCGCTGAAAGCATCTGAACGCTACCAGCTGATGAAAGATGCGGGTATGAAAGAAGCGGACATCATGAAGGAAATGGAAAAGCCGGTGCGTATGCAGGTCTATACCTGGGACAACAACAAGCGGGTTAAGGATACGACGATGAGTCCTATAGATTCTGTGATGTACATGAAAATGTTCCTTCAGACCGGCTTTATGGCTATGGATCCGTACACTGGAGAGATCAGGGCCTGGGTGGGTGGAATCAACCACGACTATTTCCAGTTTGATCACGTCAATACCAATACACGCAGACAGGTCGGTTCTACGATCAAGCCGCTCCTGTATTGCCTGGCCATTGATGCCAGTGGTTTTTCTCCTTGCAGCACAATTCCGACCACACCGGTCAGCTTTCCCGAAAAAGCGAATTATGACGCCGGTGGTACCAAATACGGCGCCCTGCCGATGAAGCGTGCATTAGCGCTTTCGGTGAACAATGCGGCCCTGTTCCTGATCAAGCAGGTAGGGCAGAATGCCTTTATCGATTTTATCCATAAATGCGGTATTGAAGCAGACATCGTCAACCAGCCTTCCATAGCTTTGGGGGTTTCCGACATTTCCCTGTACGAAATGTTGCGTGCGTATACGATGTTCCCTACAGGGGGAATTAATACACAACCGATCTTTATTTCCAAAATCGAAGACAAAAACGGCAACCTGCTGAAATCCTTTGTAGCTGAGCAGAAAGAGATCATCAATGCGAATACAGCCTTTAAAATGGTACGCCTGATGCGTGGTGTAGTCGATGGCGGTACTGCCGGAAGGTTGCGCCACCGCTACAATATCACCAGTGAGATTGCGGGTAAAACCGGTACTACGAACAGCCAGGCAGATGCCTGGTTCCTGGGGTACACCCCACAGATACTGGCCGGTTCCTGGGTGGGTTGCGACGACCGTTACCTGCGTTTCAGTTCGGAAGCACTGGGTCAGGGTGCGGCATCGGCCCTGCCGATCTGGGCTTATTTTATGAAGCGCTGCTATGCCGACAAGACCCTGAACATCAAAGCAGATGCCAAGTTTGAAGAACCCGCTAACTTCGACGACTGTGGTGGTACCTATGACCAGACCAGCCTGGAACGCGATGGGGTCAATGCTGCACAAAGCAGTGGCAATGACGGTAATTCCGGTGAGGATCCCATTGAAGAAACAGGAACCGTTCCGGAAAACGAATGGTAAAGAGAGGAGTAAAAACGATTCATGAAGCGTAAAATCATCAACGATCCGGTACACGGATTTCTCAGTTTCCCTGAAAAGGAAGTACTGACTATAATTGACCACCCCTGTTTTCAACGATTAAGGAACATCATGCAGATGGGCGTTGCTCACTTTGTATATCCGGGTGCCGTGCATACCCGTTTCCTGCATTCGCTGGGGGCCTGCCACCTGATGGGGCGGGCGCTGGACGAGCTGAAAGCAAAAGGGTTTGAGTTGTCCGCTCAGGAGCGTACCGCGGCACGCCTGGCCATATTGCTGCACGATGTGGGGCATGGTCCTTTTTCCCATGCACTGGAAAACTCGCTGTTGGGCGGTATAGGGCATGAAACTGTATCCAAAGTGATCATTAAAAAGCTGAACCGCGAACAGGGCGGCATGCTGGATACCGCGGAGCAGGTATTTGATTATTCCTACCCGGTAAAATACCTGCATCAACTGGTGTCCGGCCAGCTGGATGTGGATCGCCTGGATTACCTGAGCCGCGACAGCTTTTACTCCGGTGTTTCAGAAGGTGTGATCGGTTGCGATCGTATCCTGAAAATGTTGACCATCAGTAACGGAGAGCTGGCTGTAGAAGAAAAAGGGATATACTCTATAGAAAAATTTATCATTGCCCGGCACATCATGTATTGGCAGGTATACCTGCACAAGACCGTGCTGGGAGCAGAATTGCTGCTCGTCAACATATTGAAGCGGGCGAAAGAGCTGTATGCCGCCGGGGAACAATTACCGGCCAGCCCGGCCCTTACGTTTTTCCTGCAGCAAACGATCAGCAAACAACAACTGGAAAGTGAAGCAGAGGTAATTGATCAGTTTTGTGCACTGGACGATGCAGACATGATCATTGCCGTCAAATCCTGGGCCGGAGCAAAAGACCGTATACTGGCCACGCTCTGCGACATGTACCTGCACCGTAAACTGTACAAAGTGATCTTCGATGCGGAAAATGAAGCGGTGTTGTTGCTGCAGAAAAAAGAGGAAGCGCAAAAAAAACTCGGGTTTACGGATGCAGAAATGGCGTATTTCGTATTCTCCGGTACCACTTCCAATAATACCTATAATGCTACCGATGCGCGCATCAATATCGCGCTGAAAGATGGTACCGTACGTGACCTTGCACAGATGCAGCATTCACTCGTTAACGATAAAGTAGCGCAGACGGTTACCAAACGTTACCTCTGTTATTGGAAAGGGGAGGCTGTTAGTTAATTGGATAGTTAGACAATAAGGTAATCCGGTACTGCATTAAGGAAGGTGGATAATATGCCTGAAGATAGCCTTGTGCGCGCTTCCCCTCGCTGGAGCACTTTAAGGAGCTAATAAAAGCACCCATTGGAGATACAGATTTTGTTTTTATCTTTATTGAAACATCACTAAAATCTTCCCTATGAAAAGTCTGCTACCCCTCATCGTATTCTTTGCTTTAGCGTACGGATTTTCCAATAAAGCGCATGCTCAATGTAAGCCCATCGTTACTTTGCCTACAGACGGGCGCGTGTTGCAGACTACGGAAAAATACGAGAGCTATAGATGGGTGACATGCCCTGATTTTAACGATATTCCGGGAGCATTTTCTTCCTCATATTATGTCGTTACCCCGGGTTCATATGCTGTAATTGTGACGAAAGGTACTTGTACCGACACTTCTGACTGTACTTTTGTAAACCCAACCGGAATCAATGAAACCGTTTTAGCGCAGCAGGTTTCGGTTACTCCAAATCCATCTTCCGGCCAGGTATATCTTAAAGCACCGGTAGCGTTACAGGGCGCTTATGTGGCTGTGTATAGTATCACTGGACAAATGCAGACATCATTTATTCTTGGTGCTGAAGAAGAGTCTATCATTCTTCAACCGGGATGGCATTTTATCACTGTTGACAAAGCAGGATGGCGGGAAACGCATAAAGTGCTCATTGTGGAATAATATAAAAGCGCTCCTCCAAAGGATGTTCATTTAAAGATGAATGCGGTTAATGTGCCGGGGAACGGTTTGAAGATAAATCAGAGGATGTGGTCAATTAGCCGATCTGGCAATTGGATAATTAGGTGATTTGAGATGTGCCCAATACGCGCGCTTCCCCCCGGGGAGGGGTTAGGGAGGGTATCTGGTAAAGGGAAAAATAGATACCCACAATCTTTATAATAACACAAAATTGTCCCGGTCTTGTAGAAAAGGAAAGCGCGAACGGCTGTCTTCAAGCAGTTGCTGCGACAGCGTATGCGTCAGCACTTGTTCTGTATGGTCCGCCTTTATAACCAGTTCGCCTAAAGGACTGTAAATACTGGTATTACCGATATACTGATGACCATT
>DATJDO010000047.1:0-4539 GCA_035497375.1 Chitinophagaceae bacterium
TCCAGGGCTATGACTTTCTGCACCTGAACCAGGAGTACAATGTGCAGCTGCAGATGGGTGGCGCCGATCAGTGGGGTAATATCACCACCGGTACGGAACTGATCCGCAAGAAAAATGGTGGCGAGGCTTATGCCTTTACCAGCCCCCTGATCACGAAAGCAGACGGTTCCAAATTCGGTAAATCCGAAAGCGGGAATGTATGGCTGGATCCTGCACTGACATCGCCCTACCAGTTTTACCAGTTTTGGTTGAAACTGCCGGATGCTGAGGCCGAAAAATTGTCCCTGATATATTCTTTCAAAAGCCTGGATGAGATTCATGCATTGATCGCCGCACACCGTGAAGCGCCGCATCAGCGCCAGTTGCAAAAAGCCCTGGCGGAAGAAATGACCATCATGGTGCATAGTGAAGAAGACTTATCCTTTGCACAAAAAGCATCGGAAATACTGTTCAGCAATAGTGCGGTGGAAGCCCTGAAATCCCTGAACGAAAAGCAATTGCTGGAAGTAATGGAAGGGGTGCCTCAGGTTACAGCTGCATCGGCCGTACTGCATGCAGAAGAGGCGGACTTTATCGGTTTTCTTGCAGAACAGGGCATTTACCCTTCAAAGGGAGAGGCCCGGAAAGCTTTGCAGGCCAATGCTGTCAGCATCAATAAGGAAAAAGTGGCTGCTGATTTTAAATTATCCGCTACCCACTTACTGAATGGTAAGTACCTGCTGATCCAGAAAGGGAAATCGAACTATACGCTGGCTATATTTGAATAGCAGCTGCTTACGCCACGCTAATGTCATCCCGCAGGGATCTGTCTTGTGGCTGGGAACGCCGTGTTTACAGATTCCTACACCACGCTAATGTCATCCCGCAGGGATCTGTCCGGTGCTGAAATGTCATTTACCGGAGGGCTAGCATTATAGATTCCTTCAGAGTGACAGTTGTGGTACAGGCAATACATTTCATTTCCATCTACCACTCCATACGCAGGCGCAATTGCCGGATTTGCTCAGCATGGTGCCGTCCATGCCAGGCATAGATATGGACGAGCTCCCATAAAGGAACATTCCTGTCCAGCTCTGGATGGTAAAAGGTGCGCTTCAGATCGGCTTCGCCTGATGCGAAAAGTAATACCGACCAGCGGTGGTGTAGGGCGTGTAAGAGTGTAATGGAGTAATTGACCGGCACCGTTTCCACGTCGCTGGTTACAGCCCAGTCGTTTTGACTGTAGGGCTTCACCGTGGGATTGTCTTCTGTAAGGGCGAGTTTTGTTCTCACAAAAGCGTTCATATGGCTGTCGGCAATATGGTGTATGATCTGGTTGCTGGTCCAGCCCCCTTCGCGGTAAGGGGTGGCCAATTGTTCTGCATCAAGGTTTTCAATACAGTAGTCAAGTATGCGGGGTAATACCCTGATCTCCTGTATCGCATCGCGGATGGCTTTTTCGACATAGGTTTCAGGCAGTTCCATCCTGCCGGTAGGATAGATAATGGATTCCAGCTCTGGTGTCATAGTTGGCTTTTGAGTAGGTTAAAATTAGTTTTTTATCCCGTTAACCCAGCCCGGTGAACGAAATTATCATTTAATTTCGTTGCTCAAAACAAGCATAAGATGAAAAAGATGAGTTTATGCCTCGCCACACTTGGTCTCCTGTTTTTTTCTGCCTGCGGTGAAGCGCAGCAGACACAAACCGATACCCCTTTCGCAGAAACAGTAGCTCCTGAAATTGGTCCTGCCCAGCAGCTGGGGAAGAATATAGATGAGGCAACTGATACCGTAAAAGCAGACCTGGAGCAGACAAAGACAGCTGCCGGTAAGGCCATAGATACAGCAAAGAAAGACCTGAAGCAGGCAACGGATAAAATAAAATCCGAAACGAATAAAGCTGCAGACAAAGTAGCCCAGACAGCAAAGAAGGCTTCTGAAACCATCAAAAAAGAAACCAACAAAGCTGCAGACAATGTGAAGAAGGCTGCAAAAGACGTAAAAAAAGATCTGAGTAAATAAGCAGCAGAAAGGCAATAATAAAAAAGCGGTGACTGAACAGTCACCGCTTTGGTTTTGAGTAGTAACAGTTTTACAGTCCCGGGGCGATTTTCTTCACCAGGCCGGTCAGTACAGTGCCGGGGCCTACTTCGGTAAACTGCGTAGCGCCGTCTGCCACCATATTTTGTACCGTTTGTGTCCAACGTACGGGTGCCGTCAGTTGTTTAATCAGGTTTTGTTTGATGTCTGCCGCAAGTGTATAGGGTTTTGCATCTACATTCTGGTATACAGGGCATATTGCGTCGCTGAAGTTGGTGCTTTCAATTGCTGCCTGCAGTTCATCCTGGGCAGGAGCCATCAGTGGTGAATGGAAAGCGCCACCTACCTGCAATACCAGTGCTCTCTTAGCGCCGGCGGCTTTCATTTTTTCACAGGCCTCCTGTATGCCTGCTATACTACCGCTGATTACCAGCTGGCCGGGGCAGTTGTAATTAGCTGCGACCACTACTTCATTGGTGATTTCACTGCATACTTTCTCGACTGTAGCATCGTCCAGGCCCAGTACTGCAGCCATTGTGGAAGGGTTGATCTCACAGGCCCGCTGCATAGCCGATGCACGTTGCGCCACCAGTTTCAGGCCGTCGGCGAAAGCGAGGGTCTTGTTGGCGACCAAAGCAGAGAATTCGCCCAGGGAATGACCGGCAACCATATCGGGCCGGTAGTCTGCGTTGCACAGGAACTGGATCACAGAATGCAGGAATACCGCAGGCTGTGTTACATTGGTTTGTTTCAGCGCCTCATCCGTTCCGGCAAACATAATATCGGTAATACGGAAACCCAATATTTCATTAGCCTGTTCGAAGAGTTCTTTTGCCTGTGCGTTTTCATCATACAGGTTTTTGCCCATACCGGAAAACTGTGCACCCTGGCCGGGGAATACAAACGCATGCTTCATATATCTTGTTGTTTTGTTGGGAGCGAAGGTAAAATCGGAAATTCAAATTGTGTGCAATCCGATTGAAAATTGCACCGTGCTTATTTTTTTTCGTGGTATTCCTGTTCGGTATTGATGAGCCAGATATTTTCTTTATCAGTGCGGCCTTCGATAATATTGTCTACAGCAGTCATCGCCGTTAGCATAGAGTGATCGGAGTTGTTGTACTTGTGCATCCCGTTGCGGCCCACCAGGAAAAGGTTCTCAAACTGATTGGTGTACTTTTTTACCTCATCAAAGCGATCGTAGGTGCCGAAGTAGGCCGGGTACGTTTTTTCTTCCCGGAGCAGGGTGCTGTCCAGCACATGTTGTTTTTCGATGATGCCGATCCGGACCAGTTCGTCAACGGCAAAGGCTATAAACTCCTGGTCTGACTTGCTCCACAAAGGATCGCCGGTATTGCAGAAATATTCCAGGCCGATCCACACATGCCCCGGATCTTTGACCATATAGGGGCTCCAATTATTGAAAATCTGCAGGCGGCCGATCTTTACTTCCTGTTCCTGGATATAGATCCAGTTATCTTTGATCAGCTTGTTGGCCTGTTTTTCATCTTTTACTTTTAATTCCGTCAGCAGGAGGCCTACAGTAATGAAGTCGCGGTACATCAGGCCTGATGCCACTTCCGTAATGGCAGCAGGAGCGGCTGGGCTCAAACCGGTGACCAGGTCCTTTACCGGCATTGTAGAGAAAAAATAATCGGCCTCAAATGTTTCTGTCTGTCCGTTTTGTCTGTTGCTTGCGGTCACCCCTGTGATCATGGAGCCGGAGTGAGACATAGAAAGAACATCGGTGTGATACCGTATTTCCCCACCCATTTCCAGGATCAGCCTGGCCACTTCTTCCCAGAGCTGACCAGGGCCGAACTTGGGGTAGAGGAAATGTTCGATCAGGCTGGTTTCGGTATCTTTTTGAGCCAGGTCTTTACGGCCTTTCGACGCAAACTGTGACTTGAGTGCATGGAGGATGGCTTTACCCACCGTAAGCTTCTTGATGCGTTGCGCACCCCATTCGGAAGAAATTTCCCGGCAGGAAGCCCCCCAAACCTTTTCGGTGTAGTCTTTGAAAAAGGTCAGGTACAGTTCTTTGCCAAAGCGGTTGATAAAAAAATCCTCCAGGGTACGCTCCTGTTTTATCGGGAATACTTTGGACCAGATGTAGGAACAGCCGATACGGGTCATCTTGACCATGCCCAGTTTGCGTACTGTGTCTATGGATAAGCTTACCGGGTAGTCAAAGAACTTTTTTAAATAGTAAATACGGGATAAACGTTCACGCACCAGCATTACTTTGTCTGCGTCGTCTTTCTCATTGGCCTGGCGGGGGGTGATCTCTCTAGACTGGTTCTGGTAATTGATCAGAAAACGTTCACCTGGGGCATCGGCAACCGGAAGGATATTCATCCACCATTCCATGACCCGGTCTGATTTGGAAAAAAAACGGTGTCCGCCTATATCGATCCTGTTTCCTTTGTAGTTAACCGTTTTGGATATCCCGCCCGCATATCCTGATTTTTCGAGGATAATGGGTATGATTCCTGTGCGTGTCAGGAGTTCGAAGGCTGC
>DATJDO010000048.1:0-2156 GCA_035497375.1 Chitinophagaceae bacterium
GCGCATCATGAATATAGATTTGGGCAACCTGGCCCTGGGGAAATGGCGTAACCTCAGTGATGTGGAAGTGGCGCAGTTGAAAGCATCTGTGAGTTATTCCGATAAAACGGCTGTGGCTTCGCCGAAGGTCAAAAAAGCGAGGCCTGAAACGAGCGTCAAAACAAAGACTGCAGCACCAAAACCCGCACCTCAAGCGGTGAAAAAGCCAAAACAACAAGCCGCAGTTGAAATACCTAAAAGCAAAAGCGGGTCCTATAAGGAGTTTCGCAAGAAAGGAAGACGATAATCATTAATGAGTAATGTTTAATGAATAATGGTTGATTGGTGTCACGTGATCAGCAATACGTTTAAAGACAGATTCCTTGGCATAACAAATGCACAGCAGATAAGTAGTTTTCTGATACGTGTCTGTCATCCCGACGAAGGAGGGATCTATGCAATAATATAATTAAGGCTTACGGTATAGATTCCTGTCTGCCGACAGGCAGGCCCCACCCCACTTTGTTTCGTTTTGGAATGACAACACTAATAACAAATAAGGTTGTCCTGCCTGAAGAAGTTATTACAAAGACAAATCTCAGCAAGCTTTTGTCTATAAGAAATAGGGTAACAAGCGATCATAAACTCAGGTGTGATCATTCATCCCGCATCTGCTCCCCTTTCGGGGGAGTTGTCCGCAGGACTGATGGGTAAGCGTACAATAAAAAAAGCCTGCCCAACAAGGACAGGCTTTCACCCTATCAATAACTGTTTCTTACCAGCCGTCGCCGTCGATCATATTGCCGAGGCCGCCGAGTATACTACCCTCTTCTTTGCGTTTGAAGGTGCCGTAGGCCAGGATACGGCCGGCCAGTCGGCTGATCGGCAGGGTTTGAATCCATACCTTGCCCGGTCCGCGCAAGGTGGCAAAAAATACACCTTCACCGCCAAACAAGGTATTTTTAATACCACCGACAAACTGGATATCATAGCTGATACCAGCAGTAAACGCTACAATACAGCCGGTATCGATCTTCAGCAGTTCGCCGGGTTGCAGCTCTTTCTCCAGTACGTGCCCGCCGGCATGCACAAAAGCCATGCCATCACCTTCCAGTTTTTGCATGATAAAGCCCTCACCGCCAAACAGGCCGGTACCCAGTTTTTTCTGAAATTCAATGCCGATAGACACTCCTTTAGCGGCACACAGGAAACTATCTTTCTGGCAGGTAATTCGGCCTCCCAGGCGTAATAGATCCAGTGCTATGATTTTACCCGGGTATGGTGATGCAAAGGACACATGCTTTTTGCCCTGCCCCACATTTGTATATGTGGTCATGAACAGGCTTTCACCGGTCAGCATACGCTTGCCTGCACTGAATATTTTGCCGAGAAAGTTGGAGTTTTGAGCATTGTGGCTGCCATCGCCAAAGATGGTTGCCATTTCAATGCCTTCATCCATCATCATAAAGGAACCGGGTTCAGCAATGGCCGTTTCATTGGGGTCCAGTTCTACCTCTACATACTGCATCTCTTCGCCGACGATGCGATAGTCTATTTCGTGATTATTGATCATAGCGTGATTTTGTTTTGTCAGCCAAAGCTATAACATAGGAGCGCTACAGGCGCCATCAGGGTGTGAATTTTCGGTGAAAAATCAGTCAAGTTGCTTTACCCGGATCAGGAATTCTGCCGGAAAAGATACTTGTACAGAGGAGGCCGGCAGGCGTATACTTTGCCATTCCGGAGTTACGCGGAGTTTTTGTTCTTTATTGCCTAATGCCAGTGTTACGGGTAGTGTAAAACCCGGAACTGTACTTACAAAGCGGTATTCGAGGTGCTTCCCCTTTTTGCGCCATTGCAGCTCCGGGATCATCGTACTGCGCAGGTATTGGTCAAAAACAGGCTGTAAGGGTAAGCCGGAAAAGCCCATGATAAAATCTTCCATTTGCTTCGTCGTGATCTGCTGATGATAGAAGGTGTCGTTCATTTTGTGCAGCATCATGCGAAAGCGTTCGTCATCATTCATCAGCAAACGGATGGTATGCACGAGCGCACTGCCCTTGTCGTATTTATCGCTGCTGCCGGCATCGTTGACGCCATAGGTTCCGATCACATTCCGGTCATTGGTAATGTTCTTCCATTCGCCGCGGGTGTATTCGAATGCTTTCTCTTTACCG
>DATJDO010000049.1:0-5973 GCA_035497375.1 Chitinophagaceae bacterium
TAGATATGGCAATATTTTTTTTTGGTTTAATTGCAAACAATATTATCTTTACGTCAAACTTTTAAAAATCAGAATGATGAAAAAATTACTTTTAATGTCGGCAATAGGGGCCTTAGGGGCGGTTAGTGCATCGGCGCAAACCATGACACATTCGATTGTAAGATTGAATAGTGATAACAGCGCTTTGAGCAATTTCGCTCCTGTATCGTCTGTTTTGGGAAATATGGAGCTTTCTCGCGAATTTTCAAAAGGCGAATCAAAAGGCACCACTTTTGGCAAAACAACTGCCAGTGGCTCCCGTTGGTATAACTATGTTAACCATTTAGGCAAAATTGATGGTACTATCCTTTCAGATGAACCAGTTTCCGGATCTACTACGAGCCGTTACGGATACCTGCCTATCTGGAAGACACCCAATATGAACTTCAAAACTTCTACCGGTACTGTTGATACCATTAACCTGATGTCTTATGGTGCGGTGTTCGATCCTACTTTCCCTGCGTTCAACGTAGAAGGTGCAGCTCCTGCTTCTGATATTGCGATTACGAAAACCAACGCTTATACTTTGGATTCCGTGAGCATCTGGGGTATCTATTTCCGTGAACCAACGAAACCAACTGTAGTAGACACCCTGCGCATAGCTGTTGTTTCCGGAAGGGATAATACTGCTACAACGAGCAACCTGCCCAGCAAAAACTATTACATGAATGGTACCGGTCAATTCGGCACAAGCCCATCCGGAGCTACTATCACCAGGGGCTACTTCCCTGCTTTGTTTCATGACACTGTAGCCAACCGCGCTACTGGTTTATCCGGTCGTCCTGCAGTTCAGATTTTTGATATCCTTCTGACAGAAGAAGCAAATGCTAACGATACAGGAAAAATCCAAATTAACGAAACGACTGTGGGCGTCCTGACATGGAACAAATTCTCCAAAAAAATTGCTATGAATATCCTTCCTAATGATATGGTTGGTATTTCTGCAACCTTTATCACAGGAGACCCTGCGTTTACTGCTTTTGATACATTGAACCTGATGGATGCAACTGCTCCTAAGTTCAACCACTTCCTGCCGCTGATCTTCGAACAGACTACTGATAAATACCCAACCTACTATGGTTATGGTGCTTATGCTGATACTAACGAAGCGCACTACAATATCGGCTACCTGAAACCTTATCCTTACAACAACTCTTGGGAAACAAACTACATTCCTGCATACGCATATGCAGCTGACTTCGGACTTGAGCTGCCTTACATCGACTACAAAATCTCTTGTACTTCATGTAAAACTGTAGGAGAAATCACTGCGATTAAAGAATCTAATCTGATTTCCATCGTAAATGCCTTCCCTAACCCAGCTAACTCTACACTGAATGTACCATTTACAATCGCTGAAAAAGCTACTGTAACTGTACGCATCAGCAACATGGTAGGCCAGGTGATCGCTACTCATGACATGGGTACTGTGAACGCAGGTCAACAAGGTAACGCAACATTTAACACCAGCAACCTTGCTAACGGAGTGTACATGTACACTGTAGAAGCAAACGGACAACGTGTTTCTAACCGTTTCTCTGTTGCTCACTAATCTGTTTCAGATTTAAACAAATAAAAAAGCGCCTTCAATGAAGGCGCTTTTTTATTTCCATGAATTTATCCCCGCATTCCAACCGGGCATAAAAAAAGACAGTAATAAATTACTGTCTTCAGCTGTGCGGGCGGAGGGACTCGAACCCCCAAGCCTCGCGGCACTAGATCCTAAGTCTAGCGTGTCTACCAATTTCACCACGCCCGCTGCTCCCTTAAGAAGGGATGCGAAGGTAACCATATTTCATCCATTTTTGCAAATAATTTTGCTCAATTAGAAAATGTGATGTCAGGGAAAGAAGTAGATTTGTAACACACAGAACTTATATCTGAATCTGATGAAGAACCAAAATCCAAAGGCAAACCTGCTCATTGTAGAAGACGAAGAAAATATACGGGAAATGCTGCAGCTGAACCTGGAGCTGGAGGGCTACGAGGTCACTTCTGCCAGTACTGGGGCACAGGCTATCAAAAATGTAAAGTCTGAATATTTTGACCTGGTCGTACTGGACATCATGCTCCCCGAAATGGATGGGCTGGCTGTCTGCGAAACCATCAGGACGCAAAATATCGACGTACCCATATTATTCCTTTCTGCAAAAGACAGCGCTGCCGACCGTATAGAAGGGCTTAAGAAAGGCGGAGATGACTATATGACAAAACCATTCAACCTGGAAGAGTTCCTGCTCCGGGTTGAAAAACTGGTGGCCAAGAATAAAAGAATAAAGCGTTCCAATACGATACCCGATATCTATGAGTTTGCCGGGGGTAAAATCGATTTCAGCGCTCATGAATGTTTCGATAAAAACGGCACTAAGCAGGAATTGAGCAAAAAAGAATCTGCGCTCTTAAAATTGCTCATCGAGCGGGATGGCGAGACAGTATCCCGGGAGCATATACTCCAGGTAGTATGGGGTTATAATGTCTATCCGACTACACGCACTATCGATAATTTTATCCTGGGGTTCAGAAAACACTTTGAACAGGACAGCCGCAGCCCGGTCTATTTTCACTCTATCCGGGGGGTGGGTTATAAATTTACATCCAAAGAAAAAAAATAAGATCAGGGCTTTTTTCGTTCGATATTTTTTTCTACCTTACCGCACTATTTAACATTAAATAAGCATAAAATGCGTAAGAAGTATTTGCACCTGATAACTGTTCTACTCACTATATCTGTTTTATCTTGCAATAAATCTGACGAAGGGTTTGAGGACGCAACTGTTTACAGCGCTGGAGATCTTACCGATGAAGGATGCGGCTATCTGCTTCAATTTGAAGACGGAAGACTGGAAAAACCCTACCAGTTGAAATCTGCTTATCAAAATGCCGGCATGAAGGTTAAAGTTAAATATCATACTTCCGAAGTCATGGACACCTGCGGTATTTCCAAACCTTACTCTTATTACCAGCTCATCATTATCGACGATATCAAAACGAGAGCACAATAAAGTACTTTTTCTTATGTAAAAAAGCGCACCAGGGTGCGCTTTTTTTATGCCCGGCAATTAAATTTTTTGCGCTTGAATGAGTTTTTAAGTAAATTTACAAACCCATCGCATTAAAAATTTTCGCCAATGAAAAAGTTTTACCTAACCCAATTTTGTCTGCTCTTCCTGGCATTTGGTTCCAGTGCTCAGGCAACCCTTGAATTTGTTAAAAATAAAGGCCAATGGGACGGAGGCTTTGCCTACAGGTCCCTTACCGGTACCGGTGATATTTACCTGCAAAAAAATGCCATTACCTATGTATTGGGTGAGCAAGGGGCCATGGATAAAATAGACGCGTATAAACATGCGCAGATCAAAAATCCCCCAACGATCAACTATCATACCTACAGGATGATCTTTGAAAACAGTCTTACCCCCACCATTACTGAAAAACGCATACAGAAACACTATTATAACTACATTTTAGGCAACGATTCCACTCGCTGGAAAAGCGGCATTCACCCGGCACTGACACTGGACTATGAAGGGCTTTATGAGGGCATTGATATGCACCTTTATTCCGAAGGCAAGAACCTGAAGTATGATTTTATTGTGGCTCCGGGTAAAGACCCAGCCCAGATCAGGCTTAAATTTGAAGGGGCCGATAAGGTAAGCCTGGCGAAAAACGGCAGCCTGGTTATTACGACCTCGGTCGGGAACGTAACCGAACTGAAGCCTGTTGTTTATCAGTATGCCGGGGAAGAACGTACTGCTGTGGCCTGTAATTATGTATTGAACAAGAATACCATCAGCTTTGAATTCCCCAAAGATTATGATCATACACTCCCATTGGTCATTGACCCAACTGTGGTGTTCTGTACCTTTTCGGGCTCTACAGCGGACAACTGGGGTTTTACAGCCACTTATGACGCGGCCGGCAACATGTATACAGGAGGCTTTGCGAGCGACGTGCTGGGCGGTTCATTTCCAGTGAGCACCGGCGCTTTTCAAAGCACGTATGGAGGCGGTACAGGGACCAGCGGTAGCCAGTACAGCTGTGATATGGCCATTATGAAGATCAGCAGCGACGGTACGACAAAAATATATGCTACCTACCTGGGCGGCAGGGATAACGATCAGCCCCATAGCATGGTGGTCGATAATTTCAATAACCTGATCATTGCGGGAAGGACCTATTCCAACAATTACCCTACCACTACAACCGCATTTGACCGGACGTACAACGGAGCTGGAGACCTGGTGATCACAAAGCTCAACCCGTCAGGCACCGGTCTGATCGGTTCTACATATGTAGGAGGTTCTGACGATGACTGCGTGAACCACACCGCAATAGAATTTGACGGTGGCAATCTGAAACACAACTATGGAGACGATGCCCGCAGCGAAGTGATACTTGACGATGCCGGAAATATCTATGTAGCCTCCTGTACCATTTCGTCAGACTTCCCAACACAAAACCCGATACAGTCGGCTATAGCAGGAGGCCAGGATGCCGTGTTGCTGAAAATGAATGACAACCTGAGCTCCATGCTGTTCAGTACCTATTACGGCGGCTCCAACGACGATGCCGGCTACGTACTGGTATTGAACAAAGCCCAGGATGCGATCTTCATGGGTGGCGGCACCATGAGTACAGATTTTCCCACTACATCAGGCACCTACAGGCCCTCCTTTATCGGCGGAACAACCGATGGCTACGTGATCAAAATTTCCAATGGCCCGGCCTATACGCTGCAAAGAGCAACGCATATAGGGGCTGCCGGCTACGACCAGGTATTTGGTGTGGCTATGGACAATAACGACGACCTGTATATGATGGGCCAAACATTGGGGGGGGGATTTCCAGTATCAGCAGGGGTATACAGCAATCCTAACTCCAGCCAGTTTGTAATGAAGATGGACAACAACCTGGCGGCTCCCATCTACTCGACAGTTTATGGCTCCGGAACTTCAACAAGAACAAATATTTCTCCCGTCGCCTTCCTGGTAGACACCTGCCAGAATGTATACATTTCCGGCTGGGGTGGAACATTGGGCGGCCCCTCTTTCCCTCTGGCGGGAACCACAACCGGCATGCCCATTACACCGGCAACCGCGATACAGACAACGACCGATGGATTTGATTTTTATTTTATCGTGTTCGGCAAAAATGCTGCCACCTTGTTGTATGGCTCTTATTTTGGCAGAAGCCACCCCAATGCCGGTTTAGGAGAACATGTTGACGGCGGAACCAGCCGTTTCGATAAGAACGGTATTGTGTACCAGGCCATCTGCGGTGGTTGCGGCGGACCCGCCGGACCGGCGTTCCCTACAACTCCCGGCTCCTTAAGCCCCACAAATGGCTCCCCTAACTGTAACCTGGCGGCATTGAAGATATCATTTGAACTCGGTGCCGTAGTCGCAAAAGCCTCTGCTTCACCTGATGCCAAAGGTTGTGCTCCCTTTACTGTGAATTTTAAAAATGCATCCACGAATGCCAAAACATATACCTGGGATTTTGTGGACGGCTCCGGTGGCAGTACAAGTAAAGAGCCTACCCATACATTTTATAAACCAGGCACCTATAAAGTGCGCATGGTAGCCTACAATCCCGACGCCTGTATTGAATACGACACCTCCTATGTGACGATTTTTGTAGACAGTAATAGTATTGTGGCCGACTTTGACCTGCAGGTTATCGACAGCTGTAAACAACCTTACCGTGTGTTGTTTAACAACAAATCCACCTTCGGAAAAAGCGGTACGGCAACCTTTATCTGGGACTTCGGGGACGGCGGCAGATATACCGGCGCTACCCCCCCGGTACACGGTTATACCAAGACAGGAACTTATATTGTCACCTTGGTGATGGTAGACCCCCTGGCCTGCAACAACCCGGACACCATGAGGAAAACCTTCAGCATTACTCCGAAATTCCTGAAAGCAGAGTCAA
>DATJDO010000050.1:0-5263 GCA_035497375.1 Chitinophagaceae bacterium
CGGATTCCTTGTTGGAAGCATACCTAAAACCGGATCCTGTTGCAACAAACAAACTTTCGTTAAAACCCCGGTCACCCGGCAGATACCAGTGCGTCATGGTTTCCAGATCCATGCGAACTTTGCATTCATGAACAGGAAGTCTTTTGTAACATCGCTGGGTATCCTGCCTTTCCTTTCCGTTATGAACAATCTGAATGCACTGGGCCGTATGGCCGACCGATTTGGCGCTACCGACAAGATGCCGGTCTTATTCCTGGGGCATGGCAGCCCGATGAATGCCATCGAAGAAAACGAATTTGTACGCGGCTTCCGCAGCTTAGCCGAAAAGCTGCCGCACCCTAATGCCATACTCTGTATCTCTGCGCATTGGTTTACCCGGGGTACGAAAGTGACCGCGATGCAGATGCCCCGTACCATCCACGACTTCGGCGGCTTTCCAAAAGAGTTGTTTGCCGTACAGTATCCTGCCAAAGGCAGCCCTGAACTGGCACAGGAAACCAAAGAACTGTTGAGCCCAACCGTAGTGGAACTGGACGAAAAATGGGGCCTGGACCACGGTGCCTGGAGCGTGATTAAGCATTTGTATCCCAAAGCAGACATCCCTGTTATTCAGCTAAGTATAGACTACACACAGCCACCTGAATACCACTTCAAGCTTGCACAGCAATTGCAGGCGCTGAGGCGAAAAGGCATCCTCATCATCGGCAGCGGTAACATCGTGCACAACCTGGGCCTGGTAGACTTTGCCAACATGCACAAAGACAATTACGGCTTTGACTGGGCTATCGAATCGCGTGAAAAGATCAACGGCTGGCTGACAGACGGCAATTTCGATCCGCTGATCCATTACTACAAGCAAAGCCAGGCCATACAGCTGGCCATTCCTACACCCGACCATTTCCTGCCCCTGATCTATACCCTGGGCCTGAAAGAAAAGTCTGAATCCCTGTCCCTGTTCAACGATAAATTACTGGCCGGCTCCCTGAGTATGACCTCTGTAAAGATTGCCTAGTCCCCGTAATTACTGATCTGCAGCAGTCGGAAAAAGTCGGCTTCAGTAAACTCGGCAACCTGCCCCGGCTGCATGCCTGATAAAGTGAGGTCTTCAATGGCCACGCGGATGAGCCTGCGGCACTTGTGGTGTACGGCTGCTACCATCTTGCGTACCTGGTGATATTTGCCTTCTGTAAGGCTGATGTGCAGCCAGCTGTGCGGTATGTGCTCCGGACATTCCGAACGGATGCCGAATTGCAGCAGCGGGTCCTCTACCAGTGTTACCGCACAGGGGCCGGTATGATAGTCCACACCGTCAAACGTTTTGAACGATACACCCTCCTGTAGTTTTTTCAACCGTTCGGTTGATATCCTGTTTTTGACCATTACCAGGTAGTCGCGGCGGTGCGGCACCTCGCCCTGGAACAAAAGCCTGGTCACTTTTTTATTGGTCGTCAGCAGTAGCAGGCCTTCAGAATCGCGGTCCAGCCTGCCTATAGCATGTGTGCCTTCAGGAAAACGGAAATCCAGCTCACCCAGTAAGGGTACAGAGTCCGCGCTCACAAACTGCGAGACCATATCCCTGGGTTTGTACAGGGCAAAATAATGGTGCCCGCTCATCAGGCCCCGCTTCGTTTGACGATACGAAGGAAACGTGAGCACAGGAAGATCGAAGAAAAAGTAAGGCCAATGATAAAGCCCAGCCAGATGCCCGGCGCACCCATTTTGAAGTGGAATGCCAGCAGGTAGCCCGCGGGGATACCCAACACCCAGTACGCAATAAACACCAGCAGGGTAGGGATTTTTACATCCTTAATGCCCCGCAATAGTCCTGAGCCAATGGCCTGCGTAGCATCCGATATCTGGAAGATAGCGGAAAGGACAAACAGCGAAGACGCCATCACAATCACCTCTTTCTTCTTATTGAACAGCAGGGGCAGGTCATTGCGGAAGGTCACAAAGACCAGGGCACAGAAGACCCCATAGCTGAGTGCCGTCAGCAAAGTGCTTTTGCCGATCACCGATATCTTGCTGAAATTGTTGGTGCCGAAGGCATTGCTGACCCGGATAGAGCCGGCCTGTGCCAGGCCCATAGAGGCCATAAAGGTAAAGGCAGCGCAGCTCAGTGCAATCTGGTGTGCAGCCTGCTCTACGGCCCCGATGGTGCCGATAATGATGCCGGATACCGCAAAAGCTCCGGCTTCCATACCGATTTGCAAGCCGCTGGGCACACCGATCTTCAGCAGCTCACGGAAAGTAGCTGCGCTGAAATGCCATTGGCTCCTGCGTACAGCAATATATTTCCGGAACAGCTTGTGCCGTAGCACTACGGCTCCAAGGGCCACAAAGATAATCGTACGCGTAATGAGCGTACCATAGGCCGCACCCATGATTTCCATACGCGGAAATCCCCAGTTGCCATAAATCAGCAGCCAGTTGATGAACACATTCAGCGGCAATGCCAGTATCGATAGTATCATCGCCGTACGGGTATGCTGCAGCCCGTCTGTAAACTGTTTCAGAGCCATAAACAGTAGCATCGGTATCAGTGACAGGCTCATCACCCTCAGGAATGGGATGGCCAGCCGGGCCACTTCAGGGTCCTGGTTCAGGTGCAGGATAATGTTTTGTCCCAGGAACATACTGCCGGAGATCAGGACCGAGAAGAAAGCACACATCCAGAACCCGTTGAACAGGTAGTGTGATACTTTCTGGTTGTCATTCTGACCCTGTGCCATAGACACGGTTTGAGCGATGGACATAGTCATGCCAATGCCGAGTACAAAAGGAATCCCCAATACATTCAATACCAGCGAGGCTGCCGCCAGCTGCACATGGCTGATGGCGCCGATCATGGCTGTATCTAAAAGATGCAGGGCCATCTGCGCCAATTCGCCAAAAATAATGGGCAAGGCAAGTTGTATGGTTTGCCTGGCCTCTTGTTTCAATTCCATAAAAACCTAAAAATTTTTGGGCCTGCGAAGATAGGGTTTCCCGGACTGGGACGGGTTAAATTAAAATGAGTATTTCTGCTGCCCGGGCAACAGAAGCCCCATATTCCGTTTTCAATACTAATTTTGCAGCATGTTATCTACAGATTTATCCGGAAAAAATGCGCTCGTTGCGGGCAGCACACAAGGTATCGGACTGGCTTCGGCACAGGCCCTGGCAGCTTTGGGCGCCAATTGTATTTTAATTGCCAGGAATGAAACCTCCCTGAAAGCAGCCGTACAGACCCTGGCTACAGATGCAGGGCAGCAACACCGCTATGTTATTGCAGACTATAGTATGCCCGAGCAGGTCCGCGCAGCAGTCACTGAACTGACGGCTACCGTAAATATCCATATCCTGGTCAATAATTCCGGCGGTCCGGCCGCTGGACCTGCGAGCACAGCGACAACAGACGCTTTCCTGCAGGCCTTCAATCAGCACCTGATCTGCAACCATATCGTTACCAGCCTGGTATTGCCGGCCATGAAAGCAGCGCATTACGGCCGGGTGATCAACATTATTTCCACTTCTGTAAAAATACCCTTAAAGGGCCTGGGCGTTTCCAATACCATCCGGGGTGCCGTGGCTTCCTGGGCGAAAACAATGGCCAATGAAGTAGCTTCTTTTGGCGTTACGGTGAACAATGTATTACCCGGTGCTACGGCTACAGGCAGGTTGAGCAGTATCATCGAGAATAAGTCGGCCAAGTCGGGTCTCGAAAAAGAAGATGTCACGAAAGAAATGCTTGTAGAAATTCCTGCCGGTCGTTTTGGGGAACCGGAAGAGATCGCTTCGGTGGTGGCCTTTCTGGCTACACCCGCTGCTGCTTATGTAAATGGTACCAGCATTCCTGTTGACGGCGGACGTACGGGGAGTATTTAGTTTGTAAAAAAATAACAGTAATTATACGTATTTGTTTTTTTCTGCTACCTTTAGAGTGCGCTATCCATGAAAAAAGCAAGTTATATTGTCGCCTGCCTGTTGCTGTTCACGCTATGGGCTTGCCTGCCTGCTTCGGCAGGTACCGGTTGGCTATGGGGAAAAGCGGGGGCCAATTTGTCTACCTACAGTGTTGCGCGCACTGATATTGCAACCGATGCAGCGGGAAATGTTTATACGATCAATATCGATTCCAATATTGATATTGACGGTTATTTCAAAAAAGGATATACCAGCCAGAATATCTGTATTGTCAGCTTCGACTACCAGGGGCATTACCGCTGGAGCAAAATGATCAGTCATAGCAACAATTACGAAAACCTGGAGATCAAGACCGATAACCAGGGCGGGGTGTATATTTCAGGTGCCGTGAATGCTACCGGTACCTATGTCAATATTGATGACGATGCGATCATTCTGCCCACCAGGAGGTCTGTGCTGTTTGTAAAATACGATACTTCGGGCAAGTATCTCTGGCACAAAATGCCCGAACCGGAATGGCCTTATAACGAGGGGTATGGCTTTGTGAGCCGTAGTATGTGTGTGGCGCCAAATGGCGATATCAGGGTGCTGGCCCTGCTGAGGAAGGGCATTTTTTGCGACAGCAATTACACTGTTGCTGATACGGCACATGCATTGCATGTGCTATCTCTGGATGCTGCAGGTAAATTTGTCCGTGGAGTACCGCTTGCGCTGAAAGGCGATGCCGTAGACCTCGTCGGGCATGCAATGAGCTGGGATGTAAACTACGATCAGTACTACGTGTACAGTACTAATATCAGCCAGGAACACGAGCTCTATTATGGCAGTGCAGCGATTATGGGGAAAGGCATGCTGATCGGCAAATTCGATGCATCCGGCTATAATGAATGGGTAAAGCACGCTGATGGTCCTGCACGCATTACCAAAGTGGTGAACGGCCCGGATGGTTCGGTATATATTGGTTGCCTGGCTAAAAGGGGTATCGTTTTTGACGGCTATACGTTTACCAATACAAAAGACAACCTGACGGCGCCCTGTATCCTGAAGTACGATAAGGATGACAACCGGAAATGGGTGACCAACAGCTCGGGCGGGGGCGATTTTTTTGTCTTTGCCTTGTCGGGTAACCTGCTGGCTGGTGCCGGAGAAACCATGTTCGGTGCCAATGTGCGCTGGGGACCGGGACTTGAGGTTGGTCATTCTTTCAAAGAGCCTTCTTCTGTATACAGCGAAGCCCTGAACTTCGGCAATTACATTGTGACACTGAATGCTGAAAACGGAACGGCTTTGCAGGTGGATTCCCTGCTGGGCAATTTTATCCGCCCCACCCAGATGTCGGGCAATAAACGGGGCTGTT
>DATJDO010000051.1:0-1721 GCA_035497375.1 Chitinophagaceae bacterium
TGAGCCTGGAGCAGCTGGCAAAGTTGCAATGGATAGCCGGTCGCGAAGCCGATTATAACCAGTGCTTCAGCACCAAGCAGTTTGATGAAAAAGCCATCAGCGCCGATTTCCTGTACTTCAAGTACTACTTTGCCGATCTGCAGAAAATCGTGTACGACCGCAATGAGGTCATTGAAGAAATAGAAGAGATCAGCAAAGACCTGGGACGGATACAGCCCAAAATGCTGATGTACCGCGACTTCCAGAGCCGGAACATCATGCTGCACGAAGGCAAGGTTTTCTTTATCGACTACCAGGGCTGTATGCAGGGACCTCCCCAATATGATATCGCTTCCCTGCTGTGGCAGGCCAAAGCAAGGCTACCGCAGAAGTGGAAGGACGAATTGCTGAACAGCTATATCACCAGCCTGAATAAACTGCCCATGTCCAAGGTAGACGAAATGTACCTGCGCAAGGGTTACTCCCAGTTTGTGATGCTGCGCCTCGTACAGGTGCTGGGCGCTTACGGATTCAGGGGATTGCTGGAACGCAGGCCTCATTTCATCAGCAGTATCCCCCCCGCTTTGCAAAACCTGGAGACATTCCTGAATGACAATCCGCAGATACCGGGTTACCCCAAACTACGCGGTCTGCTGGAAAAACTGAGCAGCAAAGAAATACAGCAGCAATACGAAACGGTAAAAGCAGGCCCGGATACTAAACTAAACGTGAAGATCAATAGCTTTTCCTATAAAAAAGGAATCCCGGAAGACACATCCGGCAACGGCGGAGGCTTTGTCTTCGATTGCCGCGGCATATTGAATCCCGGCCGTATAGACAGGTACAAAAAAATAAGCGGGAAAGATAATCCTGTACAGCTATACCTCCGTACAGAAACGAAAATGAACGAATTCCTGGAGCATGTGTTTTCACTGGTCGATATCAGCGTGGAAGATTACCTGCAAAGAGGATTTGACAGCCTCAGCATCAACTTTGGCTGTACGGGCGGTCAGCATCGCTCTGTTTTTGCGGCAGAACAACTGGCGGCACACCTGAAATCGAAGTATCAGCTCGATCCTCAATTGAACCATACCAACGAAAAAAACTGGGTAAAGTAAAACATCATTCTATGATCAGATATGGATTAACGCTTCTGGCCGCCAGCCTGCTCTTCAGTGCCTGCGGAGAAAAAAACAAACCCGCTGCTGTGGCTTCCGCAGATACGACCCTAGTCAAAGACCTGCATACACTGAGCAATGCAGACAGTATCACTATCAGGCACTTATCCCTGGACCTCAGTGTCGACATGGAGCACAAGCAACTGTCCGGATGGGCGGAATGGGATATTGACAACAGCAAAAATGCAGCAACGGCACTGCGCCTGGATAACAATCAGCTGCAGATTGACTCTGTATGGGTAGACGGGGTGCATACACCGTTTACACTCGGCGGGCTGCAGGAGCACCTGGGCACAGCCCTGATCGTTCCGATCAGTAAAGAAAGCAAAAAAGTAAGAATCAGGTATGCCACCGGAACAAACGCCAGTGCCTTACAATGGCTGGAAGCGGCACAGACAACGGGCAAAAAACATCCTTTCCTGTACACCCAGTCTGAAAGCATTTACGCCCGCAGCTGGGTACCCTGCCCCGATGGCCCGGGCATACGTTTTACTTATTCCGCACGGATCAGCGTGCCTAAAGGCATGATGGCCCTGATGAGCGCCAACGGCAACCCGCAGCAGG
>DATJDO010000052.1:0-2696 GCA_035497375.1 Chitinophagaceae bacterium
GGGCTATTGCAGCCTGGTTTGCCTGGTGTACCCGGTATGCGACCTTAAATTCTACATCGAAAGTGAATGGATGCCAATGACCCTGCTGGCATTACTACCTTTCGTATGGTTTGCCTTGCCCAGGATGAATCTCATAATTGCCGGCCTGCTCCTGCTTACCTTTTTCACGATGCGCCTGATCCAGATCGGTAACAGTTCAGACAAGTTTGAAAAAAGAATCACGGAGATCAGGAGGATCACAACAGCACTGCAGGAAAGGGGAATACCGAAAGCGATGATCGAACGGCATCAGAACGATGCCATACACAGTATGTCGACGATGAGCTGGGGACTGCCTTATGAAACCCTGATCCTGTCCGGTATGGATGGGAAAAACAAACCGGTAACAGCTTTACTTCTGTTTGAAGATGAAATAAAAGGCAAGCTGGCCCGGATAACCGAAAAAGATTTTGTAAGCCCTTTCTGGGAACAATCTTACACAAAACTCAACGCGCGTTATTTCCGGATAGACACCATCCGCCCTTATGTGGTACTGAATGATTCTTTCAACATCAATACCCGTTATGACGAACAAAAACTCCCGAAGTAATACATCCGCAGGGAATATCCTGCATACAAAAGTTTTGGAGTTGCAACGCCGGAGCCTGATTCAATAAGCTATAAAAAAACAAGAGTAGTACTTCATCCTGGCTTTTGTATCAATTCCAGTTCTTTCCAAACCTCTTCAAAGTATACACAGCATACCACTACCCTATCGTTACTATATTTCCGGAGCTGGGCTTCACCCTTGCAACGCTTACCCTGCAAAGGAAGTACCCGAATGGGATGGGACCAAAATTCCAAACCTATAAGGCTTCAAAAACCTTATAGGTTTACTAGGTAATACTCCTGAAATACGTGTAGCGCAGCAGCATTTCCAGTGCCAGGCAGATCAGGGCCAGTACCGCAAAAGGCAGGAACAAGTCTGTAAAATGTTTGAAGGAGCTCACCTCTACTTTAGATTTTTCGAGCTGGTCAATCTCCTTGTACACCGCGCTCAGGGAGCTGTTGCTGGTCGCGCGGAAATATTTACCCCCTGTTTGCGTGGCAATGGTTTTGAGCAAGGCTTCGTCGATCTCTACCGGCACCATCTGCTTTTGCGTACCCATAGGACCCTGCATCGGGTACGGTGCTTCGCCGCGCGTACCGACTCCGATACAGTATACCCGGATCTTATAGGCTTTCGCGATCTCCAGCGCCGTGCTCGGATCGATCAGGCCGGTATTGTTCACCCCATCCGTCAGCAGGATGATGATTTTGCTTTTGGCTTTTGAATTGCGCAGGCGATCCACAGCCGTTGCCAGGCCCATACCGATTGCCGTACCATCCTGCAGCATACCGCTCTGGATAGCAGACAATTGTTCGTTCACAATGTTGTGATCGATCGTAATCGGGCATTGGGTAAAGCTTTCACCGGAAAAGATCACCAGGCCTATACGGTCATTCTCTCGCTTACGCACAAAGTCCAGTGCTACCTGCTTGGCTGCTTCGATACGGTTGGGCTTCAGGTCTTCGGCCAGCATACTCCCGGACACATCTACCGACAGTACGATATCAATACCATCACTGTCAACCGACTCGGTGACATTGCTGCTTTGCGGTCGTGCCAGGGCAATGACCAGCCCGGCAAAAGCAAGACTGCGCAACACCTTCAGGACCGGCCGCAAACGAACCCGTAAAGAAGGTTTTACGCCGGATGTACCGGTCAGGCTACTCAGGCGCAGATTAGGCTGTTGCCTGGCCTTGCTTTTCCATTCCCACAGGATCAACGCAGGTAACAACAATAACAGTAAAAAATACCAGGGCTGTGCGAAACTGATGTGTTGCCCGTCTAATAATGCTTGTATCATTCTTTTCGGGGTTTACTTATTCGGGTTATCAGGCAAGGTTTCTTCTTTTGGTTTCGAGATCCGCACAAAATCTTTAGCCAGTTTCAGCGCCTCCATATGTTCTTCAGGCAATGGATTGGCTTTCGCAAATTTAGCCAAATCGGCAGCCTGCAACAGGGGTTTCAGGGATTTACGGAACACAGCCATTTCCTTATGCTTTTTCGCTTTGTGCAGCAATTCTTCCGTGGTCAGTTCCATCGCATTCGTCTGGAAGCGATGCTCGATATACTGCCGGACCGTTTCACTGAGTTCCGTATAGTATTCCTTCACCTTGTTTTGTTGCCAGAGCTGTTTCTGATCCAGCTCCTCCAGCAGGCGGATCGTACGCTCATAATAAGTTTCCACTCTCACCCCCGGTTTGGGTGCTGCCGCTTTACGGTTGCGGGCAAAGTATACGGCCACCCAGACAATGATGCCTATGGCTACAAGCAAGCCGATGATCAGGGGCAGGTTATCCATCCAGGAGCTTTCCACCACCGCTACTCCTTTGATGCCTTTGAAAGGCTGATTGGTATCTACCGGTACCGTTTGCACCAGCAGGCGGAAAGAATCTGTAAACAGTGAATCCCTTGTCCCATCCTTGTTTTCAGACAGGAATACAAAACGAGGAATCAGGAAGCTGCCGGAATCGAAGCCTGTGATCAGCAAACGTTGTTTCAGCGTAATGACTGCACCGTTGCGCACTGTATCTATGGCACCCTTTTCGGTGATCTCCAGTGTATTGAAAGTATCCGGATAGGCCGCCCAACGTATGCGGGACTTTGTTGT
>DATJDO010000053.1:0-1530 GCA_035497375.1 Chitinophagaceae bacterium
GAAAAATAGGTGATCAATACGTTTGTGTGTTTTGGCAGGACAGCTCTCCAACCCCGACTTTTGTTCATGAGTCAGGTGGTAGGTTGCCTGCTTTTATAATATGACGTATCGCTTACGTCAATTGTTAGGATTGAAGAAATTATTCTATAAAATTCTTTGCCGCAGCCTTGATCGGAAATAGGTTTGATGCCCAAGTGTTGGCACAATACAAACGCCTGGAAAAATGAGACGGGGTAAGAACAGTACTTATATGGCTTTAAACCGCTCTTCCGCTCCCAGCCCAAACAGCGCATAATCATACAGGCAAGGGTCCTGGGGATTGAATTGTTGCAAATGCTCCGTCAGGCGTACTGCATTTTGCCAGTTCGATTTGGTATCCGGCAGCAGGCCCAGGCGTTGTGCGACATTCGCCACATGCACATCGAGGGGGCAGATAAGCTGCACGGGGCTGATCTTTTGCCAGAGGCCGAAGTCTACGCCCTTATTGTCTTTTCGCACCATCCAGCGCAGATACATGCTCAGGCGCTTGCAGGCCGATTTGCGGGCGGGTGTTGCGATGTGTTTGCGCGTGCGCTCCGGATACTCTTCGAGGCTGAAAAAATAGTTGTGGAAATAAACCAAAGCCTGCTCCGTATTTGATTCCGTGTAGATTTTTCCGGGTACAAAGGCATCTTCCAGGCTGGGGTAGTGACTGTAATGCTGTTTCAGAAAGGAGATAAAATACAGCAGGTCTGTGGCGTTAAAGGTGCGGTGTGCAAAGGAGAGCATCTTTTGCAGGTCGCTTTCTTCATGTTGCAATACGAACTGGTGTGGCGCTTCATCCATCCAGGCCATCAGCCTGTTCGTATTGTTGATGATCGAGGTCCGGTTACCCCAGGCCAGTATCGCAGCAAAGAAGCCGGCTATTTCTATATCCTGATGTTTGTGGAAGCGATGCGGCACCGACACCGGGTCTTTAGTGATAAAATCCGGCCGGTTGTAGAAGGCTGCCTTTTCGTCCAGCAGTTTTTTTAGTGCAGTGTTCAATCTATTGTATGATGACCGGTTTGCTTATCGTTTTATGAACGGTCTTGTCCAGGTAAACCACGGTTACTTCAAATTGTAGTAGGGTACCTGGTTTTTGGGAACTTCTGAGGTAGCAGGGGATATACAGTACCTGTTTGCTGGTCTCCATAGACGATAAATCATTTTTGCGGCTATTAATACCTTCATAGTTTACCTGGTAAGGATTCTGTGAGTAGCTGACATAAGAAAAGAAACCGGTTACATCCGATCCTGCGGGATGCCGTTCGTCAAAGTCATGGACCGTCCTTATTGTTATCTTATCTATTGCCGTACTGGCCTGGAAAGAGTCCGTGCGGCACTTGCAGGCGTATGCTGAGTTGAGCAAAGGCTGAAGGTTATTGCCTGCCTTTGCCAGGTAGGCGAAGTGCAATTCAAAACCGTAGGTGTCTTTGCGGAAAGTGTCAGCATTGCTCAGGGTCCTGTTCACAGAGTCGGCTGCAAACTCATAGATGGCATTTTGTGCAT
>DATJDO010000054.1:0-1682 GCA_035497375.1 Chitinophagaceae bacterium
CCATTGACCAGGCAAAAGAACTGGCCGCACAGGCGGGTACGAATGCCCGTTTTATCTGCTCCGATGTGTACAGTCTGCCCGATGTGCTGGATGAACAGTTTGATATCGTATTCACCTCTTATGGTACCATAGGCTGGTTGCCGGATATGGACCGATGGGCTGGCATTGTGTCCCGGTACCTGAAGCCGGGCGGCCGCTTCGTGTTTGCCGAATTTCACCCGGCCCTCTGGATGTACGACGACAATCTTGAAAAGATCGTGTACAGCTACTTTAACGATGAAGTGATCATTACCCAGCAGCAGGGCACCTATGCCGATAATGAAGCCCCCTTGCAGGATACGGAAGTGAGCTGGAATCATCCGCTCTCAGAGGTGTTCAGTGCCTTGTTGAAGCAGGGTTTGCACCTGGCAGATTTTCGCGAATACAGTTACTCGCCTTACGATTGCTTCAAAGGTATGGAGGAATTCGAACCGGGTAAATTCCGGATCAGCAACTTCGGGAATAAAATACCCCTGGTGTACAGCTTAGTGTGCACAAAGCAATAAGGGTATTTTGGTAAAATATAAGGATTGAATTATTGGTAATCAATAGTTTGAATGTTCCCGGAAGAAAATTTGCCTACCAACTGGTAGGTTTGTATCTTTGTGGAATTAAAGCAATGACCACCAGGGACTCTATTATTGTGACGGCGGACCGGCTGATCCGGGAAAAAGGCTACAATGCGTTCAGTTTTGTAGACATCGCCGCCGTGGTCGGTATTAAGAAGCCATCCGTTCACCACCATTTTCCCCGTAAGACAGACCTGGGCATTGCCGTTATCAACGATCATATTGAAAAGCTGTTTGCCGTTCAGCAAAAGCTGCAGCAAAAGTCTGCGCTGGAAAAACTGGATCAGTTTTTTGCGATCTATGCAAAGGTGAAGGCACAGAACCAGATTTGCCTGGTCGGGTCTTTGTCTACCGATTTCAATACCCTGGAGCCTGAGATACAGCAACAACTCAAAGCATTCTCTGGCCTTATGCTCGAATGGGTTACGGGCTTCCTGGAGCAGGGGCAAGAGGAAGGGCTGTTTCGTTTTACAGAACCCGCCCGTACAAAAGCCGTCCTGCTGATAGCCGCTATGGTTGCCCTGGTTCCGCTTTCACGCCTGACAAAAGAGGGTGACTTTGAACGCGCCACACACACACTAAAACAAGAATTAATACAATCATCAGATACGAAATGAAAAGAGTAGTGATCACAGGTTTAGGGGCCATTACCCCCTTAGGAAATAGTGTGCCTGAATTTTGGACTGCACTGTCCGGCGGCGTAAGCGGGGCAAAGCTGATCAAATCGTTTGATACCACGCACTTTAAAACAAAATTTGCCTGTTCCGTCGAAAACTTCGATCCCTTGACCGTCCTGGAGAAATCCGAAGTCCGGAAATTCGACCTGTACACCCAGTATGCCTTGGCCAGTGTGGACGAGGCTGTCCGGCATGCCAACATTGATTTCAGCAAGATCAATAAAGACCGCGTGGGTGTCATCTGGGCATCCGGCGACGGGGGCGTGTCCACTTTTGAAGAGCAGGTGGGTGAGTTTAAAACAGGCAACGGCGTGCCGCGTTTCAACCCTTTTTTCATCACCAAAAGGATCATCAATATTGCATCCGGAGTCATATCCATCAAATATGGCCTGCGTGG
>DATJDO010000055.1:0-6842 GCA_035497375.1 Chitinophagaceae bacterium
AAAAAAAAAGCATCCTATACGTGAGTCTTGGATTCTTGCTCCAAAATCCAGAGAATTTCCGATCCCTTTTATCTCATTATCTTTCTCCATACCATTAAACGCAAAACGGTAATTATCCTTTTCGTCGCAGATGGTTACTAAGACATCACGCGGCTCGTATTCACTCCAGGTGACGGCTGTGCCTGTGTACAAGGGAATGGCCTGTGAAGGTTAATTCTTCCCCCGTTTTAGATAGCGAATTATTAATTGTGGTAGCATTATTCATAGATTGAGCATATTGACTTGATAGTCCTAAAGGCTGCATTCCATCTTGAATAGCGTCTGTTTTATCCTCTGTCCCAGCAGTAGCATATGTATATTCTGTAACACCTTTTTTTGTCCGCTCATACACCTGTGATCTTAGTCCAGCTGACGAGTTCTTTTCTATTCCAAAATCTTTTTTTGAAACACGCCATCCACCTCTAAGAATTTTATCCGATTTATCCCCATAGACGTGAGCTGCCATTGCAGCTGCCTGTTTAGCGGTTGGCTTATCCCCAAAAATATCATTTTTCCAAATTGGGTTACCATCAAAAACTGAATAGAGACTAACAAATTTGTACTGTGAATTGCGCTTGGTAAAAGAAATCTGTATGCTGGCAACTTATCTGTGTAAACCCTTTTTGCTTCTGAATGCTGCAATGTTTTAAGCACAACATTCAGCGTTTTGTTTGTCCGTGCACCAACACTAAAACTAACCACAGTTTTGGTACATTTTTCTAGCGCATAGGCGATCCATATCTTCCGCTTTTTATGTTTAATAAAACTTTTCATCTCATCCACCTCATATGTTTTTCCTTGTGCAATTACAGGTTGTTTAATGCGCTCTGCTATCATCAATATCCGTTTCAATAAAGTAGTAGCTGATATTTTTAGGTATGCCGCAGTATTACGTATTCCCATACCCTTTTTTGTCAGCTCAATAATTTGTCTGGGGATCAAAGGCAAATAAGCCTGGTAGGTATAATAGTCAAGGAACCTCTTCTTACAACTCTTACAGTAATACTGCTGCTTACCTGTTTTGGTCCTGCCGTTTTTGACAATCTCCGACTTAAAGCAATAACGACAAAGACCGACATCACTAAGTTTGAAACATGAACTCACCATTCTGTTGCTTTTGAGCTTGTTTTTACCCCTAAAATAAATAAGGTGGGATATTATCCCACCTTATTTATACTATCCTAAGAAATTATTTCAATTGAAAATCAATCGGATTTATTCTTGGGTACTCTTCATCACTAACTCTGAAACATTACCCGATTGATACACTACCGACCAGCGCCACACTACCAATCCCTACAATTCCTAATTTCATTTCTCCAATCATCATAACTAAGACATTGATCAGATAATATGTTTGCCAAAAGAGTCAAACTATCGTTGTTCGAAAAAGTAAGTAGTCTTTTTTGTGAATTCCATGTGATAGCTGATTTTAAAATCAATCCCAATTTATCATTTATATAATATAGACTGCCACCGTCAACACCTTGCCCACTTTCTAAAAATACTTTTACCGGATACGAGTTCTTTTCGTCAAAACGAAAGGAATTTTTACAGCATAACTTCAAAAATATAGTGTCGTTCTTTTCAACAACATAATTCATGCTATCTGAAACAGAAATTAAAAACTTATTATCACCCTTTTGTCTATATGTATAAATAAAGGCATTACCACTTCGTTTAACATCGAATGTTAAGGTATCTAATCCGTATGATTGAAATCGACTTTTCAAGTTGTAAAACACAACTTCATTTTTGTTTTTTTCTTTTTCCTGACCGCAAGAATAGAAAAAGAGGATTGCAAAGACTAAAGCATATTTATTTTTCATAAAACTAGTTTCTAAAGTCATTAATAAATTCTCTAATATACTCATCCTCAGACTGTGTTCCTCCATTCCTTCTTTGATCCAAAAATTGATTGTACCATAAATCTCTATTTTGGTTCATTATGGATTTACGCTCGTCAAAATAGGGACTGTTCTGCTCTCTCATTCTTATATGATGATCATAACCTCGCTCAATCGCTTTATTTGACAAAACAGACCTATGATCAAATTTTAAATGCTGAATTTCATGCGTTACCGTTTCAATTCCTGACATAAGTCCAAGTGGCTTGATAAGAGTTGTATTGAAATATTTTTTCATTAAACCTTCCAAAACACTAGGAACAGACCTGCCTGAAGACAATAAGATATCAAATTCCACCCTTGAGCCCTTAGCAAGTTTATCTCCTGCAAACAATTTAGTCCTGTCGCCTGTAACTTTGTCGACTGAAAAAACATGTGTTTGACCTTCAGCCTCTTTAATATCTGCAATTTTGAAGTTGATATTTGTAGTCTCATATTTTCCACCTATACCATAGTCTTTTAAAATAGATTTTCCTTGGGGTGTTTTAGACCATTTATCGTAAGCTTTTCCCCAATATGCATCCTTTTTAATTTCGTTAGAAACAAATACAGTATCTCCTAACCAGTCACCCATTCTTATCGGATTATTACTAAATGGAGCGTAAGAACTTATAGAATGATTTGGTTTCGGGTCTAGATTCCACCTTCTACCTAATCTTGTATCATACTCCCAGAACAGTGCTGTATTGTGGTTTCCAATCCCATTGATCTCATTGACCTTCTCCTGTCCGTTAAACGCAAAACGGTAATTGTCCTTTTCGTCGCAGATCGTGACCAATACATCGCGCTGCTCGTACTGTGTCAGCGTGACCGATCCTCCTGCGAAAACGACTTCGGTGAAGGCGGTAAATGCTCCCGCACCCAATTTGGTCGTGCGGTACTCTAAGAAGGTGGGACCTCCTGCAGCTATAGCGGCGTAGTCTGTACTAAAGCCTATGGTGTAGGGCTGTCCATTGGGTACCTGCTGCCATGGCTGCGGTGTACTGTAGGCGGGCTGCCCTGCCGCGACATACTGACGAATGCGGGCTTCTACCATCGTACCCTGGCTGTAGTTGAGGGTCACCTTCAGGCTCTGGATGGCCTGCGCCGTATCGGGATGCAGGTGCAGGTAACTGTACACCGGTGCGGGTTCACCCCCAAGGTCGATGGTGTACCGGACCGTGGTATCCGGGCCTGCCGCGGCCTTCAGCACCAGGCCTCCTGTATGCTGGCTGGCCGGCAGCATATGGTACACATAGGGTTTTTCGCCCGCCAGTGTGGCTGCTTTGGGCAGGTCATACACTTCGGGTACCGGCATCGGATCGCCATAGCGGAATACACGCCCGGTCAAGGTACCGGAGGCCGGTACGGGGTAAGGGAAAATCTTCCATGGATAGGTGGTCTGCACCCTGATCCGTTTGCTGGTGGTAATACAGTGCCTGCCGGTATCGCTGATGTAGCGGCCCGGCATATACATACCGAAGGGGAAATAATCCTGCGCCGTCGCTATGTTGGCTTTGTATCCGGTGATGGATGCCGGATTGTTGCCCACGGGCGGGCCGAGGCGGGGGTTGGTGCGGTCAAGCACCGTGGCCTGCACATTACCCAAATGGTTGGTAAGCTCTAACTGGCGCATACCCAGTATGTGGTTGTACAGGGGCATATTGGCCAGGGACAGGTTGCTGCTGAGCAGGGTGTTGGATTTGGTGCCGGCGCTGAACAAATCGTTGGCATAGCGGGAGTACCAGGAGCGCGGCTCCAGCAGGCGGTCGTAATTGCCGCCCTCTGCACCGGTGCCTGTATAACTGTACTGTGCCGGCAGGTAGTACTGGATGCCCAGGCGGCTGCTGCCATACAGGTGATGCTCCGCCAGATGCAACCTGTCGTAGCCCAGTATCTCGCTTTTCAGGTATCTCGCAGTCAGTGGCACGTCGTATAATGTACCTGTGTAGAGCACATGCTCAAAGGCCTCCCCTAAGGTAAGTAATTTGCCGGAGCCCGACGCCAGCTTGTACACATCGTCGGTACGGGCGCTGAGGATATCCGTCAGCAATTCGGCGGTCAGGCTGATGGTATCGGCGGCGGCAATCAAGAGCTCAGGACTGCGGCTCCACCGGGCCACCACGCTATCCAGCAGCAATTGCTGGTTGTTCACCAGCGCAAACTGCTGGCTTGCAAAAGCCCGTGCATCGATCCGGAAGTCCTGCAGCAGGGGTTGATACGCCGGCACATCGACGATAAAGCCGGCATAGGTATTGGCCGCGCTGTAGGCCTGTGTTACGGTAGTCAGCAGGCTTTGCTGTGTCGGGAAGGGCGCCATGGTCCAGATACCCGCCAACTGGCTGTTGATGGCCGTTTTCTGGTGCGGCGGCATGCTTTTGAACGCAGCCAGTACCGAGGGGTCGGCCGGGAAAGCCGCTTTGGCCGGCTGAGACGCCGGCACAGAGGCGACCAGCTGATCGAACCATTGGCCATTGGCATTTTTGACGGCCAGGAGCAGGTCTGTAATGGCCGCATCCATATCGGCAGATAGCATGATGGATTGCAGGTAGCGCTCCAGCACATTCTGCGGGGGGACCTGCTGCCCACCGGCATTCAGGGCCAGTGCAGCGACCTGCGGCATGGATTTCATGAATTTGGCCAGAAGGGAGTCCGGCATCTTATCAGCAATCAGTGCGTCAATAGCCCCGGGTAAGGCGGCCTTCTCCGACAGGGAGGGCATGCCGGCAATCGAGCGGACCAGGTCTTTGGAAGGGTCTTCCCGGAAGGAGGCGATCATTTTCAGCCCGATGGCGTAGGCTACATCGTAGGGCAGGGCCGTAAAGGTTGTGGAACCCACATGGAAGATATCCGTCACCAATACAGAGCTGGGTTTGAATATTTTCTTCTGCTCGTACACCGCCAGGATATTGCCGGAGGCTTCCCGTACATAGATCGTCTTGGTCTTCAGCAAAGAATCGGCATTGATGCGCCGGATCTCTTCTTTGGAGGTGCGGTTGCCCATCGCATCGTAGTTAAAGTTGAGCACCAGGCCATCTACCTTCCTGATACTGGCTACCTTACCCATATTGTTCCAGCTTATGTCCTCCAGGCCGGTCATCACATCTTTTGTGAGGTTGCCGGTGGCATCGTAAAAGTAGAAGGCCAGGCTGGTATCGGGGGTGTGCTTTTGCACGTCGATACGGTACGCCGTGGCTGTGGCCGAATCGGACAGATTTTTCAGGCGGTTGGTGCCCGGGTAATATTTGTAATAAAAATTGTCCATTTCCTGCCTGGGTATGGCCGTACCACCTGCAAATTTAGCCGGAATATCGGCGCCCTGGCGCTTCAGGGCCAGCAGGTTGCCATTTTTATCGTAGGTGTACTCCGACCTGTAATCGGCAACAGCCGTTTTCGTTGCAGAGCCGGGGATGGCATAAGAAGCTGTAGACGCGGTGTAGGCCAGGTAGTTCGCTTTTTCTATGCGCTGCAGGGGGTCGTAGCGGTAATCTTTGTACAGGTTATCGAAGGGCGCCAGTGCATGCGCGATACCGGCAATGTTGCCATTGTACAGGGATTTCGGGTTCTGGGACAGGCGATCAAATTTGGAGTTGTTGTCGATCGGCTTGTAGTCGTTGCTGAAGTAATCCAGCCTTTGCGAAAACACATCGGTGGGCATGATCTTGCCATCGGCGCCATCGTTGCCCATATCCAGGTCTGCGTGGTTTTGTATGCCGTTGATGGCTTTGAGCCAGCCATTGATAGTGTACGCAAAGTCTATGCCCTGTATTCTTTTGTCACCCAGCTCCGTACGCGCCAGGGGGCCGTGGTCGTAGTACTTATATTGGGCATCTTTGTCCCAGTAAATCCCATTGTCGCTGTTGTAGGCTGCAACGATCCTGTTGTCTTCGTCGTAGTCGTATTTCTGGTACATCTGGTCGGCCGAGCCCCTGTTGTAGCTGAGCATCAATACCTTGCCGCTGTACAGGTCGTACTCGTAGTCTATCCTTTTGAAGCGGACCGGGGCGGGCATCTCCTGCCGGTAATCGTGGATGAGCGTGGCTACATTGCCCAGCACATCGTAGGTGTAATAGCTGGCCTGCTGGAAATTGGTATCGTTGCTGCCATCGACCGTCACCGGGATGATGCTGAAATACTTGGTGGCGGAAATCCTGTTTTTCAGATTCTGCTGCGGGGGTAAAGCGGTAAAGGCAGACCAGGATGCGGCGTATGCGGCGGTGTCATACACATTGGCCGTCACCTCTTTTCGTGCAAAGGTTTTGATGTAGTTCCGGAACTCGGCGGTACTCCGCGTGAGGTAGCTGGTATTGATACCCGAAGGTGCAATGATGGTACCCGTCTCGATCACCCGCGCTAAATTGTCGTACAGGGAGTAGGTGTACTCATTCAGGGGCGCCTGTTTGGCGTTCTGTGAAAAGATGGTCCTGCCCATAAGGTCATTAAAGATATTATTTACCCCTCCATCCGGCGTACTGGTATAGGTCACTTTGTTTTGCGCATTGTACTTGTAGCGGGTCGCCAGGTTGTGTGCAGGAATGAGGGGGGTGATCCTCTCATTTCTGAGGCGGTGCGCGTTTACAGTGTCGTTTTTGGGTGCAATGACGGACACCGTGTCCACACCAGCAGGCGGTACGGTCCTGATCAGGTTGCCGGCCACATCGTAATAGTACAGGGTCAATCCATGTTTGATGTCGTTGCCTTCCACATTCAGGCCTTCTACCAGGCTGTCTATGATGTGCTGGCGGAATTTGGCGGCAATGACTTCTTTAATGGAGTCTTTGTAATTCATATAATTGATCGTGGCCAGGTACCAGATGGGCTCTATTTTTTCCTGTTCACAATTGTTGAAGAAGAATGTTGCCCCATGCTCTGCAGGGTCGTTGGCCAGGAGCGCATTTTTGATCACATAAGGGCTTC
>DATJDO010000056.1:0-4705 GCA_035497375.1 Chitinophagaceae bacterium
TTCTTCAATAGCAGCCCTGAGTTCATTGGGGTCCGCAAACACTTTAAAATCGTAATCAATACCGTCTAAGGTCGTATTGGCTGTTTCCCGTATTTGCAGCATATGATCCAGCCAGGCCAGGTAGCCATCCGATCCATTGCACCGGAACTGAGAGGCCAGTTCCATTTCCTTTACTTCAGCCCCTGCCTTATCAGCCCATTTACGGATTTCGTCTACAGTTCCGATATCATTCAGCGTCACCCGCTGGTCTTCATCGATAAAGAAGACCGTGCATTTAGCAGCACGGATCAATTCCTTTACCTGGTTCTCTCCCAGGTTGGCGTAAAGGCCGGATTTCTCATTCAGACGGTGCGCTTCATCGACAACAAGGGTATCAAAAACATTGTTCTTACTCTCCCCGATAAAAGCCCCGGATCCGCTGAACAGATTAGAAATCACGCTTTTTTTCAGCGAACCGGTCAGCTTGTTTTCGTACACTGCTCGGGGAGCGGCATTTTTCGAAATGTACTGTGTGAGCATACCGCGTTTTGTGATTTCCACCAGCAGATTGATCGCGACCACTGATTTGCCGGTACCCGGCCCGCCTTTTACAATCAGTACTTTTTTATGCCTGTCGCTGGCTTGTGCCGTCAATGCCAGGGCTTCCTCATACACCAGTTTCTGCTCGTCGATCATGACAAATTCCTTATTGCCCTTGATCATTGAAGCCATATTGTCGGCCAGCATCTTCGATGGCCGGATTTTACCATTGTCGATGCGGTACAGGATATTGTTTTTGTCGCCATAGCGGACAAATTGCTTGATAAAATCCCGCAGCCTGGCCGCTTCTCCTTTCAGGAAAAGGGGTGCTTTTTCGATATACTCTTTGTAATGTTCATGTGCTATGACCTCGTCTGCTACATAGTTGTGCAGGTAGGCGCAAGGCTGCAGCCTGATATTTTCTTCTGTAATGGTTTCATTGAAGTTTTGCAGCAGGCTGGCGTACGACCATGCCTGGTAAGAGGGATGCGTATGCTCCCCTACGCGGTTGCCTACATAAGTATTGACGACCCCATCTTTTGAGGACAAGCTTGCCTCAGACCATTGTTTCAATTCTACCAGTATGGCGTACTCTTCATTCCCTTCTCCCTGACCGGTGATGATAAAATCCAAGCGCTTGGCCGATTGCGGCAACTGGTACTCTATGGCTACCCCACAGTCGTCAGGAATAGCACTGTCATTGAGTACGCGGTCCATGTACTGCATAGAATTGCGCCACGAAGCAATCTCTTTCGAAGAGGTACTGCGGTTTAACTGCCTGCGAAAAAACTCATGTATTTTACTGTCTATCCTATCATCCAAAACATCGTTGGAAAATTCTGCCTTATTGGCCTGGTAAACGATCATTTGTGATTCTGGTGGTTATAGCTCGTTATATTTTTTGGCAGTACCCTTTGCTTTGTCCACAGGATATTTGGCCGCATTCTTTTGTATTTTTTCTGTTACGATCTCACGCACATCGAACTTGTATTTTTCTGCCAGCAACAGGGCAAAGGAAAATACATCCGCCAGCTCTTCCTTTACTTTTTCTACATTGGCCTCTTCTGCAGGTTTCCACAGGAACAATTGCAGCAGTTCTGCAGATTCTATACTCAGCGCCAGTGCCAGGTCTTTGGGGTTGTGGAATTGCTCCCAGTCCCGCTCATTGCGGAAGCGAAGGAGTTGATCGGTTAGTTGTGCCAGGTCGCTCATAATAAACTCAAAAATAATTATTCAATTATTTATTTACCTGTTTATTTATGCTTTCCTAATAAAGGCTTCAGAGTATCTGCAAGCTGGTATTCCAAAATACTCATTAAGCTTGACTCTTCAGGTTCAAATACACAATAGTTGATCTTGACATCAACACCAATTAATGCCGCCCAATGCGCCAATTGCAAACCTTGCGTTTGGCTTGATTTGTGATAGCCCATATGCTGGATTACTCTCCCGTGAAAATTACGAACAACTTTTCCTACGTACAGTATTTTGTGGCCTTTGTTATTGAGCCTGTTGTTCCAAAAGCTTGGGAAGGCACGTAAGCCTGTTTGGGTATAGTCGTGAAATGCTTTAAGCAGCAGTTCATGATCAATATCATTTACTATCTCTATCACGTAAAGCACTGGCTTATTTCTAAACACCAAAAGCTCGTTAAATGTTTGCCCATGTTCTGCACTTTTTAAAATATTGACTTTAAGCCAATCTACTTTGGCAATTTCACTCGCTTTTAAGAATATACTTTTCATAACAAGGGTCTGCCTTTCGCTAATGTTCATCAAAAGCTTGGCTGCGGACTGTGCCGCTTGCTGAAGAGATTCTATATATCCTACTTCCATTCTATTCTGCATATTGGTTCAAGACACTATTCTTTATAGTTTGAGCGTCATCGTATAAATTGGGGTAAATAAAAGATTTATTGATTTCGTATTGCTCTTTAATGTGACGCCTGACATAATCGCACAAATCCTTTTTAATATTAAAGCAGGAAAAAGGGGTAAGTTCCAAATTCCAGTTATCCTCATCTAGCTTAACGTTAAAAATTTCATCAATTGTTTTTTTGCTATAAGGATTGAAAATAAACAAGCCTTCTTGCGGTATTATATTCTGATTGTATATAGAGGTAAAAGGGTCTCCATCAATCATTCTTATTTGAGCACCTGGGACCGCACCGAAAGCATTTCCCTCATCGAAGTCCGATATGTACAGAATACTATTTCCTTTATCTCCATTATCTCCCCAATCTGAGAAGCTCTTGAAGTTTATAGCCTCGTTATGAGCGTGCTGCCTTATATTAGAAAGTTCGTTACGGTATTTGGATTTATTAATTCTATAAACTGAAAAGTAATCCGACAAATCTCCACGTCCATTCCCTCCAGTCAGATTTTCAGTAGCGAAGAAAAGCGCAACATTAATATTATATGTCCAATCCATTAGAGGTGTGGGTGCCCAATAATGTTGCAGTATACTCAGAATCGGGAACTCTCTTTTGTCATCATTATACCCGTAAATATCAAATACCTTTTCGATCAGCGGATACCTCTTCGCTTTCTGTATCATATCGTCTATAAATCCTAAAAAACCATTGGGCGCCCATTCTTCCATATCATTTTGTATCCACAGTCTCTGGGCAGAGGTATATAACTTATGAGCAGCTTCACCCATCCCTCTGTAAATAAAATCTGTCTTTTTACTCTGTTTAATTTCGGATGTATAAACCTTGAACCATTGATCAAATTGCTTCTTTGTATCAATTTGAAAATATCGAGTCTCCGCAAAGACAGCCTTTTTTTCATCCAATGTTTTAAAAGAATTTAGTTTAGCCATAGTATATTTTTCTCAAACTTAGATATCCATCATATCTATTTCCGAAGTAAAACACTCGCGCCCCTTCTTATTTTTCACACCAAACCCTGAGCCTGCCAAGTAAACCCACCTCCACAAGACCAGCCAGCATCAATTTATTACGAGTATTATATACACAATCAATTTTTAATCAACCATTTAGTTAAATTTATTTTTCTTTTATTTAGATATTATTCTTAAAATATTGCTTTTCTTAGTGGTATTGTTCATACTTAAAAAAGCAACGATTATGCCAACACCCAAACTGATCGGCACCCAGCTGAACTCCGGGCAGCTCAGCAGCATCCTGAGCCAGCTCAGCTCTATTCAAAACTACCTGAGCACTGTAAGCCAGAACCTGACACCTGAAGAGCGGCAGCGCTACGGCAGCATCAACGAAGAAAACAAACTGCTGGTGGGCAAGGTGGGCGACTACCGCAAGACGAATGCGGAGCTCAGCAGCCCGGATATAGATTGGCCGAATTTCGAACAAAGCTGGGCCAGCCGCAGCGGTTTTGCGCAGATAGAGACGGTCTGCAATGGCCTGATCGAGATCTGCTCCGATGCCCGTATCCTG
The DNA here is from genome assembly GCA_035497375.1 of Chitinophagaceae bacterium. Lineage (GTDB taxonomy): Bacteria > Bacteroidota > Bacteroidia > Chitinophagales > Chitinophagaceae > Rurimicrobium. Next base: position 3,938 of record DATJDO010000056.1, read on the forward strand.
CACGACTTTTACCTGTATCAAAACAGCCTGACCGACTACGACTACAGCAAGTACAAAGCCGGCAGCACCACAGGCGGCCTGGCCTATACCTCAAAAGTAGAGGCGCTGAAGCAGTTCTTTCCCAATACCGGCGGTGGCCGCAGCGGTGCCGCAGACGGTAGTGGCAATGCTACGCCGCCGGCTGCCACAGAATAGTGTCCATTCTTTATGAACCGGAAGCCCCTGTACCAGGGGCTTTTTTTATCTTCCCGGCGAAGGAATACGCCTGCATATGGGCACCCACATCCTGCCAGGCATCTGTACCCGCACCTAAGGCTATGATGGGGAAGCCCAAACGTTCAGACCGGGAACCTATCTATTTACGTGGGGGAAGCTAAACCATTTACGCCGGCGACCTATCCGCTCCCGTCGTGGAACCCGAAGCTTTAGGATACAGAACGTATCCGTTTCGGTTAAGGGGACCCAAGCGTTTGCGTTGGGGAACGTAAACGTTTGGGTTAGGGAACCTAAACGTTTTGCTTGCAGCACCGGTCTGTTTGGCTTGCATATGCGAAGCGTTTCGGTACGGGGACCTATCCGCTCCCGTCGGACAAGGTAAAACGGGCCTGAGGGGGGCTTACCCATTCAGGGAATCTGCCGGGAGAAAATACAAAGGCCCATACTGCCGGGGCAGCAACCACCTAAAAAGAGGGTGGCCGTCTAAGGCATCAACGCATCCTTGTACCAGCTAATGGTTTGTTCAAAGCTTCCTGAAATTCCCCACCCCAC
>DATJDO010000057.1:0-8060 GCA_035497375.1 Chitinophagaceae bacterium
CAATAAGATTGTTGCCATTGCAGCAACCGGTAAAATCTGTTTGTACATAAAGTTAGAGATAAATAAATTTTAAATTTGGGGGTGAAATTCGGATAAAATTCGCTTAAAACATAAAATAGTTTCAAAAAAAGATTCTGAAGACTGGCCGCCGGACGCATTGAAGTGTCCGCCACCCTTAAAATGCTCTCTGGCAAAGGCATTCACGTCGAAGCTGCCTTTACTGCGGAAGGATAGTTTGATACCGTCTTTACGCTCGATGATGAGGGTTGCAAATTGAATGCCTGCAATGCTGAGCGGGTAATTGACCAGGCCTTCAGTATCGCCGGTACGGGCATTATAAGTATCCTGGTCTTTCTGGCTGATGGCGATCAGGCCTGCACCCCACTCCGGGAAAATCTCCATACGGTCTTTCAGTGCGAAGCCGAGGAAACGCATGCGATGTTCGCTCCAGGCATCGTACACTTCTTCGTGGATGCGGCTATGCTGCAGTCCCTTGTGCATGAGGTCTGCGATCATTTCATGGACGCTTGCCGTAGCTGCCGGAAAGCGGAAAGACCCGGTATCGGTCATCACACCGGTATACAGGCAGGAACCAATTGTTGCATCGATCTCTTTATTGTCACCGTACAGGTTGATAAAGTCATAGACCATCTCACAGGTGCTGCTTTTCGCAGGCTCGCTCATGCCATAGTCAAAAGAAGGCTTGGGGAACATATGGTGGTCAATCAGGATTTTCGGCTGAGTAGCGGCGGACAGTAAGGGTTCCAGGTATTTAACCCTGCTGAAGTCATTAAAGTCGAGGCAAAAGACAAGAGAGGATGCTGCAAGCGCTTTTTCTACTGATTTGGGTTCGGCTTCGTAGTTCAGCACCGATTGCAGTCCCGGGGTCCAGGCCAGGAAGTCCGGGACTGCACTGGGCGATACCGGGTATACCTTATGGCCTTTTTTCAACAGGTAATGGGTCAGCCCCATCATGCTGCCGATGGCGTCGCCATCAGGTTTGTGGTGTGTGGTAATAAAAATAGTTTGCGGGCTGGCCAGCAGGGGGAAGCAGTCTTGTATGGGTTTCACGTAAGGGTCTCTTGATTAGTTGCCAAATTCACTCATAAACATAATGCGCATTAATTGTAATGTTTCAATGCTCACGTCCTGGTCTTTGAACTCTTCGTATACGTCGTTCAGGTCGTCGTCCTGGCTGTTGCGGAAGTAGTCAAAGATATCTTCCTGCTCCTGTTCGTCCAGCTCGTCGTCAATGCAATAGCTGATGTTGAGCTTGGTACCGCTGGCGACAATGGTTTCCATTTCAGTCAGCAGTTCCGCCATACTGATCCCCTTGTTTTTAGCAATGGTTTCCAACGGGATACGCTTGTCAATATTGGTGATGATAAACACTTTCATACCACTTTTGTTGACAACGCTTTTCATGACGAACTCATCGGATTTCTCAATGTCGTTGTCTTCCACGTATTTGGCAATCAGTTTGACGAATTTGCTTCCGTAACGCAGCGCTTTCCCTTTGTTTACCCCGGCAATCTTCTCCAGCTCCTCCATAGTAGTGGGATAGCTGGTCGCCATGTCTTCTATAGAGTTTTCGAGGAATACGACGAATGGAGGAACTTTATGTTCCTGCCCTACCTCACGGCGTAGTTCCATCAGCATTTTGAACAAATTTTCATCCAATGCCGCACTGTTACCATTGCCGGAGTTGGCCGATTCGTCTGATTCGGTCTCTTCGGCGTATTTATGATTCAGCGATACCTCGATCGCAAATGGTTTTTTCAGGAATTTATGACCGGCATCGGTAATCTTCAGCAGGCCGTATTCTTCGATGTCTTTGCGGATCATACCTTCAAGCATCATCTGGCGGATCAGTGATTGCCAGAAGTTGGCATCCATCTCCATGATGAGTCCGGCACCGAATGATTTCAGTTTGTTGTGGCGGAAGGTGACAATCTGCGGGTTGCTGACACCAAGCACAATGTTGACGACATAATCGATACCGAAGCGCTCGTCTACTTCTTTGATCGCATCCAGTACGATTTTTACGCTATCCTTTACATCCAGTTTCTCTTTCGGGTTCAGGCAGTTGTCACAATTGCCGCAATTGCTGCTTTTTAATGTTTCTCCAAAGTAATGGAGCAACAATTTGCGGCGGCACACGCTGCTTTCGGCATAAGCCAGGGTTTCGGCAATTAACTGGCCGCCCATTTCGCGTTCGCTCAGGGGCTTATCGCGCATCAGGTGTTCCAGTTTCTGAACATCCTTGTACGAATAGTACAGCATGCATTTGCCTTCCAGCCCATCGCGACCGGCACGACCGGTTTCCTGGTAATAGTTCTCCAGCGATTTGGGAATGTTGAAGTGGATGACAAAGCGTACATCCGGTTTGTCTATACCCATACCAAAAGCAATGGTGGCGACAATCACGTCCACTTTTTCATTCAGGAACATATCCTGCCGCTGAGACCGTATGTTGGACTCCAGTCCGGCATGATAAGCTACTGCACTGACCCCATTGGCCTGCAGCAGTCCCGCCAGTTCTTCTGTGGTCTTGCGGTTGAGGGTATAGATAATACCACTTTTGCCACGCATGCTGTGAATAAATTTGACAATGCTTTTCAGCGTTTGTTCTTTCGATGTTTTAGGAACGATCTCATAGTACAGGTTAGCCCTGTTGAAGGAAGAGATAAAGATCTTCGGATCGCGCAATTCCAGGTTCTTAACGATGTCGTCCTGCACTTTGGGGGTAGCCGTAGCAGTCAGGGCAATGATCGGGATGGTAGGATTAATCGCCTCGATCATGCTGCGCAGTTTGCGGTACTCCGGGCGGAAGTCATGTCCCCACTCCGAAATACAGTGGGCCTCATCTACAGCCACAAAAGAAATATTCAGATCGGCGAAAAATTCAATATTTTCTGCTTTGGTCAGCGTTTCAGGAGCAACGTACAGCATTTTCGTCCGGCCTTCGGTAAGATCGGACTTCACCTTGCGTTGCTGTACTTTGCTGAGTGTAGAATTCAGAAAATGCGCAATGTTATCCTGGTCGCTGTACCCGCGGATCAGGTCGACCTGGTTTTTCATCAACGCAATCAGCGGTGAGATCACAATCGCCACACCGTCACTGAGTAAGGCCGGAAGTTGATAACAAAGGGATTTTCCACCCCCGGTAGGCATAATCACAAAGGTGTCTTTCCGATCCAGGATATTTTGAATGATTTTCTCCTGGTCTCCTTTAAATTTATCGAAGCCGAAATGTTTTTGTAATTCTTTTTTGAGATTATACTTTGCCTTAGACTTGACCGTACCTGTAGCAGATGCCATACTTTAATCGGATAATTATATTTGAGGAGCTGTGGTCGGCATGTATTAAACATGACGCAAAAAATTAATTAGTAACAGGGATTACTTCTTTTTCACAGCAGTGAACAAAAATAGAACTTTAATTGATACTAAAAAGGAATGAGGCAAGCTTTGGCAAAATTTTAAAATGTTTTTTTTGCACTTATTGAATTATTTTCGTGTTTCGAATGATTATTTGACCATGACTATGAAGACAAATTACAAACTACCCCTGCTGTGTATAGGACTTGGCCTTCTTTTTTCCTGCAAAAAGGAGACGCAGTTTATAACCACAAAAGACAACGTTGCTCATCCCTGGAAGTTACAGCAGCAGGGCCTGGACAAAAACGGGAATGGCAAGTTCGATCTTGACGAAAAAAATCCTGTTGCAGATTCGGCAAAAGTAACCTACCAGTTCAAGAGCGATTTCACCGGGTATATTGTAGGGGTAAACAGTTCCTTTGTGGATACGATGAAATGGGACCTCAGGGAAAAAGAAACACAGATCTATATCGAAATTCTGAACCAGGGCTTTATCAACAGGCGCACTTACCTGTTTGAATATTCTTCCAAAACCCTTATCCTGCGGGATACTTCCTACGACCCCGATTACTTCATGTATTTAGAGCGAATGGATTAGGATAAAAAAGATTAGAAAATAGTTTTGGAATTCACAATTCCTTGATTACCTTTGCAATCCCAAAACGGGGAAACGGCTGCGTAGCTCAACTGAATAGAGCATCTCACTACGGATGAGAAGGTTTCAGGTTTGAATCCTGACGCGGTCACGAAAAGCCTTCAACGAAAGTTGAGGGCTTTTGTTTTTTTGTCCTTTGGGATTCGAACTTGCGTTGGCCCCTCCCTCTATTATCCGTTTCTTTTCCCCTGTGCGCTACCCTTCGATTGCCATTGGCGTAGGCAACAAACCAGACCCTGTCCCTGCGGTGAGGGGCATTGATTCCAGCAGCCGGAAGTCCATACACCTGAACTTCGTATCCTTCAGTTTCCAGGTCAGACTGCACCTCTTCGAAAACCATCCCCTCATTCCAACTAACAATTCCGGGAACATTTTTGCCTACGACCCACTGTGTCCTGATTTCCCCGAATTACTCTAAGCATGTTCCCTCTGCACTAGAGTTCAATTCCCTCTTCCTGTAACAAAGATCACATTGGGGCGCTAACTTAATATGACAAGTATAGCACCAATCAATGCAGGAACGCCCTGTTTGAAAAATATGCCTTTATCAGCCGTGATGGCTCCGAAAGTGGCCGCAACAATAATGCAGCCAAGGAAAAATAATGCAATATTATGCTGCCATATAACATCCTTTATCAGTAAGGACCAAATGAGTCCTGCGGCAAGAAAGCCGTTGTAGAGTCCCTGGTTGGCGGCAAGACCCCTGGTTTCACGAAATAGATGTTCGGGCAAAGTCTTGAATGTCTTTTTTCCCTTGGTTTCCCAGGCAAACATTTCTATCCATAAAATATAGAAGTGTTCAAGCGCAACGATTCCGATCACTATTTTTGCTACAATTCCTGTGGTTCCTTCCATAAATACGTTTGACTATTATGGCGAATTTACAGAATATCTTTAGCGCTCTTCATCACTTTTGAAAATCAGATGCGATTGCGCCCTGAATATCATGCGGCTTCATGCGAACTACCTGGACTGTAGTTGGGATTTGCCCAAAATGGTGCGTTTACACCTAAAGTCAATTAATCCTCACCGCTGTATCGGTTTTGTTCGGTAAAACTTTAATTTGCTTTATGAATTTCAGGACAGCAACACTTTCCGATATCAAACAAATGCAGGTGGTGAGACACCTTGTAAAAGAAAATACCCTCAGTGACCCTACCCTTGTTTCCGATCAGGATGTCGCCTTCTACATTACCGAAAAAGGTAAGGGATGGGTATGTGAGGTGGATGGCTTGATTGTCGGATTCTCCATCGTGGATCTTCAAGAAAATAGTATCTGGGCATTGTTTGTTGATCCTGCATTTGCAGAAAAGGGAATTGGTAAGGAATTGCACAGGCTCATGATCGATTGGTACTTTAGCCAAACCAGGGATAAAGTAGTATTGGGGACTGCTCCCAATACCCGTGCCGAGCGTTTCTATGTCCTCCAGGGATGGAAGAACGTGGGCAGCTACTCGAATGGTGAGCTTAAGTTTGAATTGTTTTATGAAGACTGGAACTGCTAAGCCCTTGTTGTTTTCGGTTGACGACTTGAAAACCAATTCCTTTTACTTGTTCACCATCTTTTTTGTTACAAACTCTTTGAAAAAGAAATCCCTGTAAATACTTCCGATAGGTATTTCGTTTGTGCCTACGTACACTAAATTTGCAAGGAATTGGTTCAATATTTGTCGATAGGATTCACAAGAAAACCTTCGGGTTCGAGGCTTGAAGGTTTCCTGTTTTAGAACATTTTTATATACGATGAAGATAGCTATAATAGGTGCTCATGATGTAGGTAAAACAACTCTGGCGGAAGAACTCCTGGTGCATCTCCCTGGGTATACACTTGAAATAGAACCGTATTATCAACTGGAAACATCAGGGTATGAATGCTCAGCAATCCCTACTGCTGACGATTTTATGGAACAGTTTAATTATTCTGCCCAATTGATTTCAAAAAGCCAGGGCAATGTGATATTTGACAGATGTATCATTGATATCCTGGCCTACCTGCATGTTCTCGATCCGAACAGGAATATTCAATTGCTATTTGAAACCGCTCAAAACATGATTGCAGGAATTGACCTTCTTGTATTTGTTCCTATAGAAGAACCAGATGTGATACCGGGCCATCAGGTAGATTTACCAAAACTCAGAAGCCAGGTTAATGACTTACTTTATGATTGGATCGGAGATTTTGGTATAGCGGTAATTGAAGTAAATGGTACGCTATCTAACCGAATAGACCAGGTAATGGTCCAGGTTGATAATACAGTTCATTGACCGATGATTCATAGTCATAGCTGAAAGTGCAAAGACTGTAGCGAATGCATGCCTTAGATGATTAATATCCAAAATGTCCGGACGACTCTTTGGTGAATTACCCGTGATCAAATAAATAATAGTCTCTTGCCCCTACTCTACCGCATAATCGATCTTAGTTGTAATCGAAGCAGTTTTCTGTTTGGAAGAAGTGTTGAAAGCGCCGCCATAGCTGTAATCTTCATTGCTGTTTTTGCCTGTGATCTGGAAGACGCCCATAGTCGCTTTACGGATAGAGCCCAGGCGGCTGCCTGAATTTTTGGCAATGGTTTCGGCACGCTGCCGCGCATCAGCACTGGCTTTGGCCAGCAGGTCCAGTTTGAGCTCGGAGAGTTTGGTATAATAGTACGAAGGCGGGCTTGAATTGAATTCAATACCACTTTCGATCAGTTCTGTCACTTCGCGGGATATCCGTTCTACTTTATCGATGTCGCGGGAATCGACGGTAACGCTCTGGCGGAGGTTATAGCCGTCAAAAATACGGCCGGTTTCCTTACCGTTTTCATCATAGCGGCTGGCAAACTCTTTGTCGATGCTGATTGCAGAAAACACCATTTCTTTATCCTGTACATTTTTGCCCCTGAGGTAAGTTCTGATTTTCTGTTCATCATCTTTCAGCTGGGCATAGGCGGGCTTCAGATCCATCATTTTCCGGCTGTAATTGCCCGACCATACAATCCTGGTCGCTTTCAAAATCCTTCTCAGCCAGGCCGGTAACACTGATGGTTTCGCCGGTCTTAAACTTGTATTTGTAGGCGCCGGCCAATACCAGGCACCCGATCAGGATCGCAATAGCTATCGCAATGGTTCCAGCTGCATTTTTCATACGGTATTTTTTATAAATATACAGAGAAGCCTTTTTGTGTGCTTCATAAATCTGTAATAAAATTTGCTCCCGCTTTTATTATCTTCGCGGTCTTAAAAAGCTCCATTTCAATGCTGCAATTACCACACCAAACCGGCTATTATAAAGGAAAAGTACGCGATGTTTATGCTATTGGTGATAAACACCTGGCTATGATTGTCAGTGATCGCATATCGGCTTTCGATGTGATACTGCCCCGTCCTATCCCCTTCAAAGGGCAGGTGTTGAACCAGATCGCTGCCCTGGCCCTGGATGCCACTACAGACATTCTCCCCAACTGGAAGCTCTCCACGCCATTACCCAATGTGAGTATTGGCCTGAAATGCACTACCTACCCGGTAGAGATGGTGGTGCGGGGGCATCTGGCAGGCCATGCCTGGAGAACCTATAAAAGCGGTAAAAGAGAACTATGCGGCGTAGTATTACCGGAAGGTATGAAGGAAAATGAAGCATTCCCGCAACCGATCATCACACCTAGTACTAAAGCGCATGAGGGGCATGATGAAGATATATCGCGCGAAGAGATCATAGCACGGGGCATTGTTTCTGAAAAAGAATATACCCAATTGGAACAATATACATTGGCCTTGTTTGCCCGTGGACGCCAGATCGCCGATGAGCGTGGCCTGATCCTGGTCGATACCAAATATGAATTCGGCCATATCGGGGATACCATTTACCTGATCGATGAGATCCATACGCCCGACTCTTCCCGCTATTTCTATAAAGAGGGCTTTGAAGAACGCCTGGCCAATGGAGAAGCCCAGAAGCAATTGTCTAAAGAATTTGTGCGGGAATGGTTGATGGCCAATCACTTCCAGGGACAGGAAGGCCAACAGGTACCGGAGATGACTG
>DATJDO010000058.1:0-14519 GCA_035497375.1 Chitinophagaceae bacterium
TTTTGTACGGCTCCATTCCCCGCTGGTAAGATCAAAGCACGCGTAGTTGCCGGCAGGAAACTTTTTGATCCCGCGGTAGATCGTCATGGGTTCAGGTATGTACCCCAGGTGCAGGAAGTGCGCTACCGCTTTCCTGCTGACCATAAAGGCACTGCCACCCTGTTCTTTGCTAACGGCGCAAATCGCCTTCAGCTCTGAGGCAAAGATCAACTTGTCTTTATCTCTCTGGATGAACAAGGGCTTGACACCCAACTGGTCGCGGCACAGGTAGATTTTCCGTTCCTGTATATCATAGATCGAGAAGGCAAAAATGCCATTCAGCCATTGAAAGCTCTCGGTACCAAAGCGCACGAACAACTCTATGATGACTTCCGTATCGCCCGTGGTCTTCCATTGGTGGGCAGGCAGCTTTTGCCTGAGCTGTTCAAAATTGTAGATCTCACCATTGAAGACGATCACATAACGTTCATCCTGCGAAAACAGCGGCTGGTTGGACGCTGAAGACACATCAATGATGCTCAGCCTCCTGTGCCCCAGGAATACATGTTGCGTAGCGTCGGTATAATATCCTGCAGCATCAGGCCCGCGGTGAGCGAGCACATCCGTAGCCTGCTTCATGACAGGCTCATCAATACCGTCTTTAAAAAACGCTCCTATAATACCACACATAGCGCTTACTGGTTTCTGCTGAGCAGTATTCTTTTAATTCCTTGTGTATAAGGCAGCAATTCCCTTCCGAGCAATTCCCTCATTTTCTGGTTATCCGGCTGGCGACGGGTCATATCACCGTCTTTCAAAGGTGGCAGGTGTATCAGCTTTGATGTGGATTGGGTGAGTTCAATAATGGTCTCGGCCAGTTCTTTTATGGTAATGACGATATCTGATCCGATATTATACACTTCATTCTTGTACGTATCATCAAACAACGTCTTCAGACAGGCATCAACATTATCATCGATGTAGCAAAAAGTACGCGATTGCGAACCATCACCATATATCGTGATATCATTGCCCGCCAGGGCAGCATTGATAAATTTGGCCATCACAAAGTCAGGGCTTTGTTTCGGTCCGTAGGTATTGAAAAAACGGAAGATTGTAAAGTCCAGACCATACTCCTGGTGATAGGAACGGCAATAAGCTTCGCCGATGTTTTTCACCACAGCATAGGGCAGGCGTGAGTTGAGCGGTGTAGTATATTCGTGTTGCGGCAGCACAACGGGCTCTCCGTAAACTTCTGATGAAGACGAGTAAAAAACGCGTTTCACACCCGTATTCTTGCACAGGTCCAGGATATTCCTGATACCTTCAATATCCTGCAGCACCATCACCGGATTGTCCAGCGTACGGAGTACGCCGACCACAGCAGCATAATGGAAAACGTAGTCAAACTTGTAGGAGGTCATGATCGCTGCAATGTCGTTATAGCTATTGACATCACATTTGATAAACTTGCAGTTAGGATGATTGGGAATGTTTTCGGTTTTCCCGGTCAGGAAATTATCCACCAGCACCACGTGAAATTCGGGATAGGTGAGCAGTTTATCTGCAAGGCTGCTGGGTACAAATCCGGCACCGCCCGTAATGAGTATTTTTACCATTGAATCAGTATATTTTTGATCGTAGCATAAAACCGTTTCGTTCCGAGAAGCGCTACATCATCTTTAAGTGCTTTAAACAGGAATTGTAAACTTTTGAGTTTATATTTTGGCGCATTTGCCAAATGGAGCGCAATATACGAATTAGCATCCATCTTTATTTTTGAAAAGTCTTTGCCAAAGTACCGGACCGCCTGTTCATCCTGCTCCAGGTACTGTACCAGCAATTGCAACCTGTTGATCAGTTTCTCTCCGTGTATCGTCCGCACACTCCTCATTTCATGATCGATCACGAGAGAGGTTATCGCATTGGTGTAGTACAGAGGATACCTGGCGGTAAGGCGGCACCAGAGTTCATAGTCTTCTGAGGCGGAAAGCGCCCTGTCTTCATTGAACGGGTGCGCTTGTATGATATCCCTGCGTATAAAAACGCCGTTGCAACTGAGGGGGTTTCCGTTGCAGATCAGCCGGTTAAGGGTTGGGCCGGAGAAATGATTGACATTTCTGAAAATCTGCCCTTCGGGTGTAGCCCAGGCATAGCCCAGGTGAAACCACTCTGCCTCCGGCTGCCGGTTAAGGAGTTGCGCGGCCTCCTCCAGGTGGTTGGGTAAAGCGATATCGTCACTGTCAAAAAAATTGACATAGCCGCCTTTGGCCATAGCGGCACCGAAATTCCGGGCTGCAGCCCTTTCCGCATTGCCTTTCTTCACATAGGTAAGCCTGTCATCCTGTATCTGACCAATAACCTGATCCGTATTGTCGGTGCTGCCGTCGTCCACGACGATGATCTCAAAATTGCGGTACGTTTGCCCCAACAGGGATTCGATGGTTTTTTTAATCAGGTCGGCGCGGTTGTATGTCGGTACTACTATCGAAAAGAAGGGGTTCATAGGTCAGTTTCTGTTCTTGTACTTAAAGTAGATTTTCAGCACCTCGAATGGAGCCTTGGCAAAATCTGTCAGTTTCAGCTTCGAGCCTTTTACTTCTTTCCATTCATTCAGAGGAACTTCCGCTATCCTGAGCGGGTACGATTCACGGCCCAGTATATTCCGGGCTCGTACAAACAATTCTATATCGAAAAACCAGCTGGAGGTGAAGGGGTGTTCAAATAACTGCAGCGCAAATTTTTGTTCAAAAACCTTAAGCCCGCATTGGGTATCATAGTTACCCAGCTGCAATAAGCTATCCTGGTAGGTGGCAAAAACACGGCCGAAATAATGCCTTGCTGCACTTCTGTGCACAGATCTGCCAACCAGTTTTACCCGCGCACCGGCCACCAGGTCCAGGTTGTGCGCAATAATCAAGTCAGACAAAGGAAGAATCTCGGCCAGTGGTGCAGAAAGATCGGCATCCAGGAAGGCGAGGTATTTATACTGATTCATTTGTCCTATAAACAGCACACCCTGGCGGATAGCTTCTGCTTTTCCCCCGTTCTTCGGGAGATCGTACACCTTGATCCGGTCCGGGTATACCGCTGCCGTTTGCTGCAGGAGCGAGAGCGTTTCGTCTTTGCTGCCATCATTTACAAACCAGATATGAAACTCAGGGTGCTGCAACGCAAACTCATGAAATTTGGAGGCTTCCAAACGTCTGAATTCATTATAACAAGGAACGATAATTGCTGTATGCATGCAATTTCTTTATTTTTCTAGTTTTCTTCTGTAATCCGGTACACGGTGAAATCTGAGTTTTTCAAGAGTACAGAATCCGTTATTTTCAAGCGAAGATAGGCGGGTAAGGCCGTATCTGTGGAAACAAAAATATAGCGCACTTTATAATCGCTTAAAAATTTGTTGATGATACCGGTTTCATCCGACAACCCGGCTTCAATACTCTTTTTCCTGAAGGTTGAAAAAGATGCCCCCTCTATATCCTTCTGCTCTTCAAAAGCATACACTCCATCAGACAGGCCGATAAAAGGCGTATTGAGGTTTACATTTGAGTAACCAGGCCACAGGTAACATAAAAAACCAAGTGGAAGGTATTGATCCGTTTTTTTGGCCGACCAGTAACTCAGTTCGTTCATAGACTTAATGTTGACGATGCCGGGGGGTGTTTGCTCTTCCCTGAAGAAAGTCCGTGCGCTTTCCCAATCCTGCCTGTTGGCATTGGAGGCATAAAAAACAGATGTCCAACTGAAGTACACAGACAGCAGGGCTACTGCCACTGTGGCCGATTTCAGCACAGCGCTGGCTCCGGAAGACAGGGTATAAAAAACAATCATCGTTATCAGTATACTATAGACAGGTGCCAGTATGTTGTGAAAAAATTGCACGGCATCCACCGACAACGGGAACAGTAAAGCCCAGGAAATCAGGCCGGACAGGAACAGGAAGGCCAGGAAATAAGCACTCAGATCAAGCTGCCGCACTTGTGCAAAAAGAGACCGAAAACCCTTGTGAAAGAAGACGATCGCTGCCAGCAGCAGTAGAAAAGGAAGTATTGTAAACACCTGGAACCATCCACCGATGAAAATATTGATCGCCGTCTTGATATACTTGCCGGGGGGCAGACCGTGTAAAAAGCCGGAGGAAGCCGCTTCGGGCAGGGCCGGTGCTGCGGGATGCAGCATGGGATACAATTTATACAAAGCCAGCACCGTAGTTACGGTAATACCCACCAGCAGCACATGAAGCCGAAACCATTGCTTACCGCTGAGTTGCTTACGCAGCAGCAGCAATGTGAGCAGGAAAAACACGGACATATATATAGCCGGTATCGCGTTGATGTAGAGGAGTCCGGCCAGGCAGGCAGATAGTACAACAAGCTGTAGTTGGCGTTTGCTGCAGGCGATCAGGATACCGGCCAAAGCAGTAGACAGCAACAGCACCTTTCCCCAGCTGAAAATCGCCAGCGTGTACGGCTCTGCATAAGCCCTCAAAAAGCCGGGAAAACAAATGCTGAACCCGCCGAATAAACCCGAAAATGCGAGCAAGCCCAACAGGTACTTTTTCTTTCCCTGCAGCAAAGAAGGAAAGATACTGTTGACCAGTGCGTACATGCCCAGTGTAAAAACCGGGGAGAGTATGGAAAAGGACGTTAAGAAGCTGACAGAAGGATTTAAGGACACAAAGCGATTGGACAGAGCATAAAGCCAGATGTCGCCGAAATGATAAGGGGAGGGATGGCTGGGCACCCTCGTGATATTGAAATTATAGGCTTCAATGCCGAATTCATTCAGCCTGTTGGCCATCCTGTAATATATATTAAAGTCGCCGGCCACATACTTGATGCTTTGCGGGTCGAAGGACTGGAAGGTGCAGACAAAAAACACAAACTGGGCCAGGAACGAAAAAAGGAGCAGGAAGCTTTCCTCTTTCCTGTTGCCCTGGCTGGGGATCGGATCAGGACGGGTATGCAGGTAATACAGTAGAGCAGCAATGAGCAAAGGGACAGGCGACAAAATGCTGAGGCCTCCCGTACGGATAATAGCGTAAAGGCTTACAATGAAGAAAAGGCCGCAAAAAAGAAGCCAGTACATCGGAATATTCCTGTTTGACGAACCGGCCAGACGGGACACCAGCCGGGAAAGGGCGTAACCTACACCTAAACTAAGCGCCAGGCCGGTAGCAGCGGCGAGAAAAGCCCCCAGGATACCGGTAAAATCAATGATGGATGGATTAGACATGTTCCAGGTATATATTTTGCAGCGTGTAAATCATTTTGTCGACAGAAAAGAGGTCTTTTACCGATTGCCTTCCGTTCTGCCGGAGTGTTGTCCTCAGGTCTTCCTGTGCCAGCAGCTGTCCAATAGCAGATTCAATAGCACTGCGGTCATGAAACGGGACAACCAGGGCGTTATACCGGTCAACGATGAAATCATTGGCAATACCTGCCAATGTAAATACGGAGGGCACACCCGCAATCAGAGCCTCAACATAGGTTTGCCCGAAAGCTTCAATATGTTTGTCTGTAGAAACCTGTACAAATACATCGAATAAGCGGTAGATTCCTGCCAGGTCGTTTTCGAAAGGCACTGTCTTGTATGTTCCGGCAGGTAAGGTGCTTTCCATCAATTGATGGAGTTCAGCCTGGAAATCGCCCCTGGCGTTAAAAAAGAGGATACAGGCATCAGGATATGTTGTCAGTATATTTTTAAACGCGGGGATGATATACTGGATCCCTTTCAGTTCTGTAAAACGCGAGATGACACCGATTACCGGTGCTTTTTGTTGTGGATTATACTGTTTCTTTAAGGCTGTTACCCTTGCTGCATCCACTTGCTCAAAATAGGCGAAATCAAATCCATGATGCACCACGACCACCTTCTTCTCCGGTACCTGTTCCCTCTCGACCAAAACTTCCCGTACCACTTTTGAGGGGGCGACAATACGATTTGCCAGGTGGTTACACAATTTGTCCCACTTTACCCCTTTAGGGAAATAGCGGAAATGATAATCGGAATGATGGCGGGTATAAATGCGTCGTGGGACTCCGGCCAGTTTTGCAGCCAGCAAACCTAAAATATTGGCGGTGAACAAGTGACAGTGCACAACATCAGGCCTGGTCTGCAGCAGGAAACGAAGTAGACGACCAAAGGCCAAAGGCCAATCTTTTTTGGAAGCACAGCGGATACTTTTGACTGGTATCCGGCGATTGTTTAAAAATTGCTCTAACTCGGAACCTCCCGGATTGAGCAACACAAAATATAATTCAAAAACAGATTTGTCAATCCGGTCAGCAATCCATTCAAAAGAAAGCGCTTTATCAATATCTGAAATTACATAAACAACCTTTTTTTTCCGCATAAGATGGATCTGACTTCCCGGACTACACCGGAATAAAAGTCTATACGTTTAATTTCAAATTTTAAGATAATTTTGCAAAAATATGGAAATTTCCGTTGTTATAATAAATTTCAACACTACTCAGCTTACCCTAAACTGCCTGCGTAGCATTAAGCAGCATTGGGGTAGGATACAATATGAAATTATCCTCGTAGATAATGCCCCAAAAGCAGATCATAAAGCTGACTTTTTAAGCGTTGATGACCGGATTTCCTATATAGTATCTGAGGTCAATATTGGTTTTGGCAGGGCCAACAACCTGGGTATGAAAGCCGCTACAGGAAAGTACCTGCTGCTGCTCAATTCAGACACCCTCATCTTTGATGACAGTATTGCAAAATGTACCCGCTTCCTGGAACAGCCCGAAAATGCCGGTTACGGTATGCTGGGTTGCAGGCTGCTGAATGAGGATCTCAGTCACCAGAATTCGTTTTACCCCTTTGTGCACGACTCTTTGTGGAATTATTTTAAATGTAACAATCCTTTCCTCTACAAACTGTATGATCTGAAAAAGGAATACACTGATATAGCATTGTTCAGGCAGGTCGGCGATGTATCCGGAGCCTGTATGTTGTTGCGCAAAGAGGTGTTTGACACAACAGGAGGTTTTGATCCTGACTTTTTCCTGTATTGTGAAGAGACAGAATGGTGTAGAAACCGTATAGCCAAACAATACAAAATCGGCTATTTCCCAGAGTCCAGTGTGGTACACTTAGGAGGCAAAAGTGCTCCCCAGACTATGATGCAAGTCCAGTCTTTTATCTCTTTGGGGCTGTACTGGTACAAAAGCGGCCGGGGAAAACTACCGGTTTTTGTGGCACTCAACTTCCTGAATGCATTTTTTTACGCCCTGTCCTACCCTTTTACCGATGCGGCAGGCCGGCAGCAGGTTAAACTCTGGCTGCGCAGGTTTTCCTTGTCTTTACCCTATTGGGTAAAAATCATTCCGCAATTTCCGCGAGGATTTGCCAACCGGAGGGAAGGCCTTATTTACGCTGCGGCACGCCCGCTGTTTTTTGGTAATAAGCCTTAAATAATGACCTTTTCAGGGAAAAAGCTGGCATTCGCTGTGATGATGACATCATAAACACGGTAACGCAACCTTTCCGGCAGGAATTTCAGCCATTCTTTATCGACGGCATCAATCCAGAACCGGGAACAGAAAAAGTTGAACACGACTCCTTTCAGGCCTTTGGGCACGATCACTGCGTACTGGTGATTTTCCGGGTACAAATCCGGTTTCAGCTGCCGCAATCTTTTTTGCGCAATGGTATACTCGCGGATCCGGCTAATGTATTTGACGCAGGTAACGTTGTCGATATCATTATTGTAGGCGAAAGCCCTGCTGCTGAAATATACCGGTATATCCAGTTTTCCAGCCCTTACCGCCATGTCATAGTCTTCGGCATCTTTCAGGCGCTTATCAAAGCCATCCAACTGCTCAAACAGATGTTTGGGCAGAGAAAAGTTGTTGGCGGTAATGTAAGGGTGATCCAGTACAAATTCGTCTTCCTGCTTTTCTTCCAGGCCCTTGCTCCACTTGATGTTCAACCAGGATCTGAAATTCAGAAAATCGTTAGATTTGCGCAATTCAGGATCTTTCAGCTTACCAGTCATGATGGAATCAGGGTGCATGCGGTGATGCTCAAGGTGTATCTTTACCCAATCCGGCGGAGCGATCATGTCATCGTCTATAAATAGCAATATGTCGCCACTGGCCAGCTTTGCACCATTATTGCGTACCATCGCACGGCCGCTGTTGGCCTGTATGTGCACCTGAAAGTTGGGTAACTCAAATTTATTTTCTTCCAGGAAAGCCTCTGTTCCATCTGTAGATCCATCAATAACCAATACCACTTCAGACGGCATTACGGTCTGCTTTTCCAGGCTCCTCAGCACATTGCCGATCCGGTGCCTGCCATTATAAGTAGGTATGATTACTGAAACATTCATGTACACATCGGGATTATTTACCTAATAAACGAGCCGTAAATTTAAGAAGGCTTCGTCGGGCAAAACTGTAATTTCTGTTAAGAAATAATTTACCATTCTGCTCCATCAGCTCATTTTTGGCGCCTTTGCTGCCCTCATGCAGGTGAATAGCCTCCGTACCGGCAAAGTAAAAAACTTTGTATCCGAGCTTTTTTACATCCACGCACCATTGTACATCTTCCCAATACATGAAGTAAGCGGGGTCCAGCTGCCCGTCGGGCAATTGACGGATCACCGCGGCGGGAATCATAAAAAACGCTCCCCAAACCCAATCCGCCTCTACCGTATCCTTGCCGTCAAAAAAAGCACCCAGCAATAGCCTGCCTGCTTTTTTGCGGGAACACAGCTTTTGGAGCCGGAATAACTCGACCAGGTTGTACCACGGAGACGGGAAGCGCTGTGCAATGCTCTGCACACGGCCATCAGGATATATCAGCCTGGGTGATACAACACCTGCTTTAGGGTGTGCTATGAGAAAATCCAACGTCTTTTTGATCGAGTTTTCCTTCAAGATAATATCACTGTTCAACAATAAAATATAAGTCCCGGTAGCGTGCCGGATGCCCAGGTTATTGGCGCCGGCAAAACCCAGGTTCGTATCAGAGACAAGCAGGCGAACATGGTCCCCGAAAGGCTGAACGTTGTCTGAATGAAATTGCCCTGTGCCGTTTTCAATCAGGATGATTTCAAAAGAAAGGTCCCGGGTATGGGCAAGGACACTTTCCACACACTGCACTGTGGTAGCGTAGGTGTTGTAATTGATGATGATGATGGATACCAGAGGCGCTTCCTGCATTATCGTCCTATTATCTTTTTAAGCCGTGAAAACCAGATAGAGTTTTTCAGTAAGATCTGGAGCTTGCTGATATTGAAGAAATTTTCTTCTTTATAATTGTGCACCAAATCTTCTATAGAAGCCGCTTTCAGCAAGCCCAGCTTTTCCCATTCTGATGGTTTGAACGGATGAAAGTTGTTGAAGCCGGTATAATTACTTGCGGAGAGCTGATCCCAGGTCTTATAGTATTCCTTTACATCAAAATCGGTATTATGCCCCCAGTTGCTCAGCTTCAGGCGGATCTCTTCACTGCTCCTGGCCCAGGATTGGTGGATGACAGTATCGTTGGTGATCACATTGAAATAGCCGTTCTTACGACCAAATTCATAATGCGGGTTATTAGTAGCTACAGGGATCATTTCCTGTTTAGACAAGCTGTCGTTGCTGATGTACAGGAAGCCCTCATGCACCTGCTTGAACAGGATCAGGAAAGGCACACAAACATTGATATTCCTTTTAGGCCTGAGTTGGCCCAGGTGCTGCAGGAAGGAAGCAAAATTCAGAAAGTACTCATCGGCATCCAATTGTATGTACCAGGCCTCCCGGGCATCTTTCATAAACGCGGCAATCATGTTCCGCTGCCGTACTTCATTCTGCATCGGGGAAAGCTCGCGGACAAAAAAATCGTCACGGTACACTTTTATCTTATTGGCGGTATCAATTTCCCGGACAAATTGCAGGAAAGCGTCCTCATCCATATCAAACCGATTGCCGGTCCAGCTCACCAGGTTTTTGTCCAGAGACAAGCATATCTCATCTGCACCCTCGTACACCTGCGGCAATGAATACCGCAGCATTTCCCAATCATAGGCGACGCAATAGCCAACTTTAATTTTTTTCAATCCTTATTTATTTAAAAGCTTGTTTTTGGTATGGTAGAGCACGTCTTTGATAAAAGTAGTATCGCGCCAGGCCCCTTTCGCAAAGGCGCGGAATGCCCATTTCAGACCGGCACCGAATTCCTTGTTGTTGAAGGTCTGCACCGCATTATCCTTCAGCGCCAGTACATGGCTGTCGAATAATGCCGGCAATTCCTGTGTCCATTTTTTTACCGTAGCCAGCTTCTCGTCTACGGACATTGCCTGCAGTCCGGAAAGTCTTTGCTCCAGGAAAATGTCGATGATCTTTTTCTTCACATTGTACCAATAGTGGTACACCAGTTCTTCGCAGGCCTGCAGATGTGTACGCGTCTGCAGGAGTACCGAAAAGGCATATTGCTCACTGGCATGGTTTTTACTATCGGGATAAAATTGGTCGGTCAGCGTATACACATCCGGTATCCAGCGGCTATGACTGGCATGCAGCAGCATCACTCCAGCGTTCCATGAAGAATTCTTCGCGCTCAGCGGCAGCTCACTTCCGTCTGCCAACAAGAGCTTCCTGTGCTCTATAATATCCAGGAAGTCGCGAAAGGTTTTCCCTGCCGGCAGTGCCATGTTCCTTAGGTACTCAAATTCATATTCATGCAGATGCATGTAACTTTTACTTTCATCCATCCCAGCAAAATAAGCAACGGGATTACCCTGAAAAAAAGTATCTGAATCGGAATACAACAGGTGCGTACCGGATATCTGGAAAGCCTCTTCGATGAGAGCGATCTTCATGCGGTGCAGGAAATCGATTTTCCCCCTCATCGTCTTTATTTTCTCAGGAGTCAGCAAAACATACTGTACCGGAAAATCTTTCAGGTAAGGAGCAAACCAGCCGGGATTGTCGGTAAACAATATGGTCGGAACATCCTTATCTGCAAAGCTGTAGAAGCTCAGAATCGCGAGCGTCACTCTCCTGTATTCATATTCCCTTCCAAAGCTCTGTGTAACTAAAGTATATGATTGATTGCCGGCCATCTAAACTGTTTTGTGTTTTTTATTGATCCGCAGGCTGATGGTATCACGCCATTTTAAAACGGGTATCTCGAATTTCCGGTAAAGGAAAACGGAAATAAAGTAAGACAATACGATATTGGCTACAGCCAGCAGGATGCTATTGCCTATAGTCTGCGGGAGCTTGCTTTGCTCAAACAGGTAACGGGTAAGATAGAGCACCGGCACGTGGCAAAGATAGAGCGAATAGGAAACCAGGCTGATCTTTGTAATACCTGCGGCGATGAGCTTTCCTTTATGCTCCGGCCTCTTATACCCTATAAGGAAAGGGAAACAGGCCATGATGGACACACTGCACAGGGGACCGAAAAGCAACAAAGCCCAGGGGTTGGGATGTGTTTTGAGGACCAGGAAAAAAGAATAGGCGAATGAAAGCAGCAGACCGAAAAGACCCGTAGCGAAAAGTTTTCTTGCATGCACCGTCAGCCAGTTGCGCACAGCGCTTCTGGTATACAGGTACGACAACAACAGGCCGTAGAAAATAGAATCGAGTTTGTATTGGGTCTGGTAATGCAATACAGGCTCCAGGTCTGTCTGCGTACCGGAGAGCACCAGACGCAGTTTAAGCACCCAGGGAATGAGGAGCAACAACAGCAGTGAGCTGACAAAGTTCTTTCGTGCATCTGCTTTCCTGTTGCAGACAAGAAACAGCAGGAAGAAAAAAGGCAGCAACAGGTAAAACCACTCCTCTATTGCCAGGCTCCAGGAAACACCAAAAAAAGAAGTTTTCAGATTGGAAAAACCCTGCAGGAACAGCGTGAAGTATACCATTATCCGGCCATCCACTACCGAATGAGAGACCGGCAACAACAGCAGGTTGATCAGGATAAAAAGATAGTAGCTGGGCAAAGTCCTGATCCAGCGGCGCAACCAGAAATCCAGTATCAATGGCTTTAAGGGTTGGGACCTGTCCTGTTGCACCGGCTCCACCACTTTGTCGATAAAGATACCACCAATGAGAAAACCGCTGAGCACAAAAAACAACTCAACACCATAGAAGCCTCCGGCCCAGGTCAGGTAATTAAAAATAATTTCCGCTTTGCCGGAAGTATAGGAGTAAAACACTGCCATCACATGGCACAGGAATACACTGACTATGGCAGTAGCCCGGATGATGTCCAAACCCAGATTCCGATCTTTTTGCTGTAACAAGTTATTGATTTTTAACCGCGACCTCTACCTGTTGCCATGGTTCGGGGTAGATGTTGACCGGTATTTCTTTTTGTTCCTTAAATCCTAAAAAGTACTTCGGCGCATAAATATCTTTGCCGGCAAAATCATTGAGATACGCAGCCCACCAGGAATACGTGCTGTTGGAAATAATCAGTTTTCCGGCATGCTGCAGGATGAGAAAATCCGTGATCTCATTATTCTTCGAAATGACCTTATGTTCTATTTCGGGGAACAACCCTTCTATGGCATCAGGGTCATCGCTGACGAATACAACCGGCCAATTCCTTTCGTTGCTGATCTCTGCCAGCGCGGCATGGAAATAGGATACCGGCAATGTAAAATCGTCTCCCTGCAAACCGGGCACAACAAAACCCTTATAGTCTGTCCGGCGGATGTGGAGCGCGATATAGGCACCCGGCTGCAAGCCGTGTTCCTGCATGAAAGACAGGAAACCCGCTTTGTATTCATCCTTTACTGTAAAATATTCTTTTATCTTTTCGCTGATGCCCTCAAAGTAAAGCGGCGACTGAAAGAAGCCCCACACAAGGGTCGGCTTTTGGATAGCCTTTAATTCATCCTGGTACAACCTTTGTAGGCATTCCAGGTTTGTATTGATCACCTCACTGCCCCATATTTTTTTCCATAAGCGGAAGAACAAAACCGACTTTATCTTATTGAAAAAGCCTTCTCCTTTATCCAGTTTAAAATAGGCGATCTTATCCGTATGGCTTACCGAACTCAGGTAGCCTAGCTCAGCCTGCATGGCTTTGGCACAGGCGTACTGGAACATCTGGTTGCCCATACGCCCCATATTGGTGCTGAAGTGTACTTGTTTTTTTAGTTGCATGGTCTACGCTTTTCCCTCAATTTTCCGGATCAGCCACTTGCCGGCCCGCTGAGTGGGCAATTCTATTCCGTAATATGTTATACTCGCTCCGATCATACTCAAAGGCAACAACAATGCCATCCGGAAGGCAAAATTGACCAGGCTGTTTTTCACAGAATCAGGAGGTAAGAGTTGCAGCCATCCAAACTTTTCCATAAAGAATAGAACGGCAAAATGGATTAGGTACATGCTGAAGCTCAGCTTGCCCACATATACCGTAAACCGGTTGACCAGCATTTTACTATCCGTCACCGATAAAGCATACCCCAGTATCACAGCCAGCAGCGCAAACATAATATGCTGCACATTGTAGCCCATAGACAACTGTATCATCAGGGCTATGACCAGTACCAGCAGATATTTGCGGTTTATAGCCGCGGTATCCTCCGGCACAAAGATGAGGAAGTACATGATGAAACCCAGTGCGAAGACAGGCAACTGGCTGGGCAAGCTGAAGTATAAAAAGCTGTTCCAGAGATCGATATTGCTGATCAATGGCTTGCTGGTCAGCACCAGGTCAAATCCGGATTTAAACACCAGGCATCCGGTCAGGAACAGGATCGCGGCATTCAGATTCCTGATCTTTAGGGCCAGTAAAGGCACCAGGCAATAGAACAGCATTTCTGCACTGATCGACCAGCCACCGGGTACCAGGCTGTTTACCGAGTACGGATTAAGGCCATGCAGGAAGAAGAAATTGGCACCAACCATCCAGCCGGAAACCTCCTTTTCATATCCTGTCCAGTAATTGGGAGCCGTACCGTTTTGCCACAAATAGTAGATGATGGCCAGGTAATAAAGCGGTGCGATGCGGAAGAAGCGGCGTATAAAAAAATTAGCCCCAGGGTGCTGCTCTTCGTTGCTGCGCTTGTGTGCTGATAAGAAAAGTGTACACGCACTGATAACAAAAAACAGCTGTACGCCCATGGCGCCGAAGTTCAGCACATTCTCCACCATAAACGGGTAAACCGATTTTCCTGCTTTGCTGCAGTGCACCACCAGCACACCCAGTACGGCCAGGCCTCTTAAGGCGTCAATGTATCTTAGTTTTTTCACCCCTGTTCTTTATGCGTAATAAATAAGCGGCTGTAAATCGTACGCCTTAACTGCGGACTCAAAAAATCAAAATCAACAAACAACTCTTTATAGAAACCCAGGTACGCTTTTATCTTTTTTGCAGAAAAGGGCAGACCCCGGAGATAGCTGATCTTAGGCATCATCAGCGCAATGATCTTTTGCTCGATCTGTGCCTTGAATGCCTTGCCTTCAAACTCCATCAGTTTGCGGAACATTTTGATGCGCTCAATATCCCAGAAAATCGATTCATCGTTGGTAATGCCACCTGGATGGTAGCGGTAATCTCCCAGG
>DATJDO010000059.1:0-2363 GCA_035497375.1 Chitinophagaceae bacterium
ATTCCGGCAAGCCTGGTATCTCGCGGCGAATCCCCTGGAGCAATTTATTGCCGCACACTACCTGGCCCGGCAGCAGGATAGCACAGCGGGAAAACTGGAATGGGATATCCTTGCACTGGATTATGCCCGGAAGGCTGGCGAAGACAATGTAAAAGCTGCTTTTCCTTCCCTGTATCTCAATATTGCCAAAGGGTACGAAGACCTTGGAGCGATGCAGCAAGCGCTGGAGCATTATCAGCTGGCCTTGTCTTTCGGCTCGTTTCTGGCGGACGACGGGTATGGAAACATGGTTCTGTCGGGGATCAGGGCCGGTTTGGAACGGGTACAAACACAATACAAAAACCAGTAATCATGCAGGAACATTTACGATACGAACAAGTCGATTTTTCAGGGCAGAGCCTCTGCGGTAAAGAGTATGAAGAATGTACCTTTTACAAATGTAATTTTGAGCAGGCAGACCTGGGCCGGGCTGTATTTACACAGTGCGTGTTCGAATCCTGCAACCTAAGCCTGGCCAAACTGGGTGGGACCGCATTGCGCGACACCTCATTTAACAGCTGCAAACTGCTGGGACTGCACTTCGACGAATGCAATGAATTCCTGTTCTCGGTGTCGTTTAGCCAGTGCACGCTGGACCTTGCTTCGTTTTATAAGGTGAGGATGAAAGGAACAAAATTTTCTGCCTGCAGCCTGCTGGAAGTCGATTTCAGCGAAGCTGATCTCAGTAAAGCCGTGTTTGCAGACTGCGACCTGTCGGGAGCCATATTTGACCGTACCGTGCTGGAGCAAGCCGACCTGAGGCAGGCTTATCATTATGCCATACACCCAGAAACGAACAAGATCAAAAAGGCAAAATTTTCAGCAAACGGTATTGCCGGATTGCTGAGCCGGTACCAGATCATTATTGAGTAGGCGATGTATGCACAAATAAAAAATGCCACCAGTGCTGGTGGCATTTTTATGATCAGTACTAAGGAACTGATTAGTTTTTCATCAGTTCAAATTTTGAAGACAAGGTAACATCGTCACCCAGCATAGCGCTTTCTTCACCTACGCCGAATTGTGAACGTTTGATAACGCCGGATACTTTGAAGCCAGCCATTGTTTTTTTGCTCATCGGGTTTTCGCCTACACCGTTCAGTGTTGCTGTCAACACTACTGGTTTGCTGACACCGTGCATCGTCAGGATACCATTTACAGTATAATCTTTACCGGACTTCTTTTTGATAGAAGTGCTTTTGAAGGTCAGTGTAGGGTATTTTGCAGCGTCGAAATAGTCTGCGCCTTTGATATGGCCATCGCGCATATCATTGTCGGTGTTTACGGAGTTCACATCAGCGGTTAGTTCGATCACCGCATCTGTAAAGTCGGGCTTTGCGGAATTAACTTTAACGTCGAAGTTTTTGAATGCTCCTTCTACTTCAGATATTTTCATGTGCGTGATCGCAAAACCCAGTTTGGAGTGTGCTTTGTCCAGAGACCATGTTTGTGCGAAAGAAGCAGTAGCCAGAAGGCTTGCACCGCAGATCAGGATTAATTTTTTCATTGAAATTTTTGTTGGTGTTTAGTGAGGGGCAAAATTACTTAAAATAGTATCCAAAATATACTACTTACCTTAAGGATAGTGGTTTCTTTTTGTAAACCCTTTGATGTATTTTTATATCTCAAACATTCAAAAAGTCTGATGGAAGAATTGACAAAGGAACAATGTACCAAATCTTTACTGCCGATCCGCGATGCGCTTGATGTCATCAACGGGAAGTGGAAATTGCATATTATTGGCTCCCTGCTGCACGGCAACAGAAGGTTCAAAGATTTGCAAAGGGATATCAGCGGTATTACTGCCAAAATGCTGTCGCAAGAGCTGAAAAGCCTTGAAATGAACGGCCTGGTCAGTAGAACGGTCTATGATAGTGCTCCTGTGGTGGTGGAATATATACTTACGCCGTATGGCAAAACCCTGCAAAGATTGATGGATGAGCTCAGGCTCTGGGGTACGGAACACCGGAAACGGATGATCAGCCCCATGGTTGCAAAATAGAATAAATTCTTATCTTACAGCTGAATAGTGTACCCAATGATGGTACACAGTTAATTTTTACAATTAAAATCGATTCCTGCATGAAATTTTTTACTTCTCTTTTTTTAGTGCTGGGCCTGGCTATCGGAGCAAAAGCAGCACCTGGCGATACGACCTGGGTACAGGCACAGAAGGATATCTGGTTGGATTATTATAATAATTTCGATACTACCGTCAATTTTCCTGACGGTAGCACCAAATACCGCAAGGTCATTATGATCTTCACCCTGGGGAAGTATATCTGTCCCGGCAGCCCGACATATTGTTCCGACTGGGATTATAC
>DATJDO010000060.1:0-6853 GCA_035497375.1 Chitinophagaceae bacterium
CTGGCGTATGTGTACCAGAATATTTTTGAAAACAGGGCAGCAGCGTATGGCGTGGAACCCTGGTATTGGTTCTTCGAACAAATCATTATCCAGGGCCTGGCGCCGTTCAGCATTATTATGTTGCTGAGTATTCCCGTGATGCTGATCTATAAACCGCGTCATATCCTCAGCTGGTCCATGATCCTTTTCCTGCTGGGGCATATTGTGGTGGCACACAAGGAGTTTCGTTTCCTGTACCCCCTAGCCTTTTTCTTTCCTTTTTTTGCCATAAGCACCCTGGCCTTCCTGGGAGAAAAACTGCTTGTATTTGATCACAAAGTATGGTATCAGAAAGGTAAAAAAATATTGGCCATAACGTTCTGGATAGCTAATACAATAGCCTTGCTGCTGATCATCACCAAACCCTCCAGCGATATTATTGCCCTGAACAAGGTATTGTACGACAACCTGAAGAAGGAAACGGTTATCCTGTACAGTTATGAGTTTAATCCATACGTCAGCGGGGATACGATGGGCGCTACTTTTTATGCCAACCCGTTGATCAGCAGCCATTGTATCGACGAGTACATGAATGATACTTTGGCCCTGAAAGGAAAGGATGTGTGGATCTTCAGCGAACATGCTTACGCCAAAGATGAATTTATCTTCCAATATGCCGGCTCTTTTTTCGACAGCTCGCGCACGAAAGTAATCTGGAGGCGCCTGCCGGAATGGACCTACGGGTATAACTTCAACGGCTGGCTGCAGCGTAGCAATCCCTATACAATTTATCGCCTGTACGACCATCGGGTACGGTAGTTTATTGTTTTTTTTGAAAGAGATATTGCTCTATACAACGGCCTGAGAAATATGCGTTCCGGCACCGGAAAGGATATAAATTGCAGGAAGTAAAGCATAGTGATGTACGATCGGATCCGGGAAAAGCTGCAGATACTGGCAGATGCAGCAAAGTATGATGTATCCTGCTCTTCAGGAGGGGGAAAAAGAAAAAATGACAACAAAGGCCTGGGCAACAGCAGTCCATCGGGTATCTGCCATACCTATACTGAAGACGGGCGCTGCGTCTCCCTGCTCAAAATATTGCTGACCAACCATTGCATCTTTGATTGCGCCTTCTGCGTGTCGCGGAAAAGTAATGATATCAAACGTGCTGCCTTCACCGTAGATGAGGTGGTAGAGCTGACGATGAATTTTTACAGGCGCAATTATATCGAAGGCCTTTTCCTCAGTTCCGGTATTTTTAAAAACGCAGACTACACCATGGAACGCCTGTTGCGCATTGTCAAAAAGCTCAGGCTGGAACAGCGTTTCAATGGATATATTCACCTCAAAACCATCCCTGGGGCCAGCGATGAGTTGCTGCAGGAAGCCGGCCTGTATGCCGATCGCATGAGCATTAACCTGGAAATGCCCACTGAAGCGGGTTTGAAGCAACTGGCACCGGACAAGTCCCATGCCGAAGTACGTAAGCCTCTGGGCCTGATCCGGAATGGGATTGCAGCGCTGAAGGCAGAGAGCAGGCTGATCAAAAGCATCCCGAAGTTTGTACCGGCCGGCCAGAGTACACAGATGGTGGTGGGCGCCACTGCAGAAACGGATCAGGAGATTATGTATACCGCAGCAGAGTATTATAAGACCTTTTCCTTGAAAAGGGTGTATTATTCCGGCTATATCCCCATCAGTAACGATGAGCGGATGCCGGTACTGGGCAGCGCTCCTCCTTTGCTGCGTGAAAACAGGTTGTACCAGGCCGACTGGCTGATGCGTTTTTATGGTTTTACAGTAGAGGAAATAGTGAACGACGCGTATCCTGAACTGGATGCACAGCTGGATCCCAAACTGGCCTGGGCTTTGCGCAACCCGGCCTTGTTTCCTATCGATGTAAATACAGCCGATTACCGCATGATCCTGCGTATACCCGGAGTCGGTGTGGGCTCTGCACAAAAAATAGTACAGGCAAGACAATTTGGAAAACTACACTTGTATCAACTGGCTAAAATGGGTATTGCTATGAATCGTGCGCAGCATTTTCTGCACTGTGCAGACAGCCCATTCCGCTTGAATGAAGCTGACCCTGCGGGCATCCGGTATGCCATTCTATCTAACAGCAAAAGTAAATTCCGCGATCCTGCAGCAAACCAGCTCAGCCTTTTCTGATATGCACACTTATGTTTTTGACAGTACTTTCGAAGGCTTACTGACAGCCGTCTTTGAACATTTCGAGCGCAAGCCGGGGCCGGTAAGGTTGATCAGTACCACGGCATACCAACCCAGCCTGCTGGGCTCGGAACTGATGGTGCCCACCGATCCCGCAAAAGCTGGCAGGGTCTGGAAGGGCCTGTTGCAGCGGTTTACGGGCGATTGGCCGCTGAAATATTACGCTTCCTGGTTGTCCGAAGACCAGGAGGCTTTTGATCATTTGTTCCAGCTGGCACTCTACCTGTTCCGCAATGATGCAGGAGCTTGTATGAATTTCGGGAACACCCACGTTCTGTTTGTTGAACAGGTATACCATAAGGTACATCGCGAAAAACACCGTATGGAAGCATTTATCCGCTTCCGGCAGACGAATGATGGTATTTATTATGCCCTTGTGCGACCTGATTTTAATGTACTGCCGCTTATTGGCCGGCATTTTAAAGACCGATATGCCGACCAGCAATGGGTCATTTATGATGAAAAGCGCCGTTACGGTTTGTATTATGATAGGGATAAGGTAGAGGAAATCAATCTCGAATTTCTAAGCGGGGAATCTGCTGCAGTACCTGATGTTGCTGTATGGGACGAACGGGAGGATTTGTATAGCACGCTATGGAAGGATTATTTTAAAAGCGCCAACATTCCTGCACGCAACAACCCGAAACTGCATCTACGTCATGTACCCAAACGCTATTGGCGTTATCTTACAGAAAAGGACGTCCGGGCTTAATGTATATTTGAAAAAACAAGCATAAAACAAATTTGGACAGAAGGAGGAATTGCCGGAACTTGTCCTGTATCAAACATATAAACTGAGATAATATGAAAAAGGTAACAGGCCTGGGGGGCATATTTTTTAAGTGTGAAGACCCTAAAGCGATGAACGAATGGTATGCCAAAAACCTTGGCCTGCCCACATCGCCTTACGGTACTACATTTAACTGGCGGCACGATGAAGATCCTTCCAGGAAAGGAACTACGGTCTGGAGCACCTTCCCGCAGACGACACAGTATTTCAACCCTTCCGTAAAACCGTTTATGATCAACTACCGTGTGGAAGACCTGGTAGCGTTGGTAGCGGAACTGAAAAAAGACAACGTGAGCATCGTGGATGAGATTGCGGAGTACGACTATGGTAAATTTGTACATGTGCTGGACCCGGAAGGCAATATCATTGAGCTTTGGGAACCTATAGAAAAAGATACGGAAGAGGGGAATGCAGGCGCATAAACTTCTTACTTCAACCAACAGGACCGGCGAATAGCCGGTTTTTTTATGTAAAAAGCCCCATCTTTAATAACTTTATAATTATTTCATACGTAAAATATTTTTTATGGCATTAAATAGTTATTTGAAAATCAAAGGACAGAAACAAGGGGAATTCAAGGGTAGTGTGATCCAGAAAGGCCGTGAAGGCTGGATAGAAGTCAACGCTTTTGACCACGAGATCGTTTCACCCCGGGATGCAGCAACAGGTATGGCATCCGGAAGGAGGCAGCATAAACCACTGGTCATTACCAAAGAGCTGGATCAGAGTTCTACAATGTTGCTGACGGCTTTGATCAGCAACGAAACATTGAGCAGTGTGGAGCTGAAATGTTTTGCCCCGAATAAACTGGGTGCCGCGGGCGGCCAGGGTGTAGAAACCCTGCATTACACCATCACGCTGACCAATGCGCATATCGTTTCCGTACGCACACAAATGCTGAACAACAAAAACCCGGACCTGGTCCGCTATGAGAAATTTGAAGAAATAGCTTTTACCTACGAGAAGATCAGCTGGACCTGGCACCTGGGTAATAAGACGGCTGAGGACAGCTGGGGGTAGTGCAGTATAGAACCGGGCCGCCCATCTTCCTTCGGGTACTTCTCCCTTAAGGGAAGAGATATACGTTCCTGTGTTCTCCTTCGATGGTACACTTCAGAAAGGAGTTTCTTAAAGTATTTGACAAACAAAGCCTCGGTAGCAAACCGGAAGTTAAACCACAGAGTAAGGAATTAACCTTGATCTGCTCCTCCTTTAAGGGGAGCTGTCTGCAGGACTGAGGGGTATACGGGTGGTATATCGGTAAAAAGAAAACAGCCGCAACCTGTTCGGGTGGCGGCTGTTTCAAAAAAGACTGTAAAAGCACTAAGCGTTCAGCATTTTTTCAATAGCAGTATCGTAGGCATTTTTCCATTCTGAAATATAACCCCAGTCTTCGCTGCCCACCTGCATTTTGCCATCGGCCAATACAGTACCCAGCTTGCTGCAGGCAATACCTTGTATTTCCGCTTCAAACATTTTCTGTACTTCGGGGCTCACGCTCACGACCACGCGGCTCTGCGCTTCACCAAACAGGTAAGCATCTTTGCGGATGCCTTCTTCCATGCAGATCGAGAAGCCGAGGTTATTGCGCATCGCACTTTCCAGCACCGTAGTAAACAGGCCGCCTTCAGAAATGTCGTGTGCTGAAGCAATAATTTTTTCACTGACCAGGCGGGCAATGGTTTTCTGTACCTGTGCTTCTTCTTCCAGGTCGAAGTGCGGGGCAGGGCTGTGTGTCACACCGCAGATGCTGTGCAGGTAGTCAGAACAGTTGATATCGTTACGGTGTGTGCCGATCATATAGATCACATCACCGGGGGTCTTAAAGTTCATCGTCATTTTCTGTTCCAGCGCATCCAGTACACCGACCATACCGATGGTAGGGGTAGGGTATACCGGGCCGTCTTCACTCTGGTTGTAAAAGCTGACATTTCCGCCGGTAACCGGTGTGTTGAATTTGATACAGGCTTCGCCCATGCCCTTGATGGCGTTGACGAACTGATAGTACACTTCGGGGTTGTACGGATTACCAAAGTTCAGGCAATTGGTGACACCCACCGGTTCACCGCCGCTGCAGACGATATTGCGTGCCGCTTCGCTTACGGCAATCATGGCACCTTTATAAGGGTCTGCAAATACATAACGGCTGTTGCAGTCTGTGGTCACCGCCAGTGCTTTTGCCGAACCGTGCACGCGTACTACGGGTGCATCGCTGGGTGCATTGGTGTGGGTATTGCCGGTACCGACCATGCTGTCGTATTGGTCATATACCCAGCGTTTGGAGGCGATAGAAGGCAACTGGATCAGTTCATAAGCCACTGCCTTCAGGTCGGCCGGTATCGTAACGCTATCTGCATCGAATGCATTGATCTGCGCCATATAAGCCGGTTCTGTATATTCCCTGGTGTATACGGGAGCACCGCCGCCCAGTACCATGCTTTCTGCAGGTACATCGGCCATCAGTTCCCCGTTCATATAATATTTCAGGTTTTTGTCTGTCGTCACTTCCCCGATGTTCACGCAATGGATATCCCATTTGTCGAATATCTTTTGCACATCGGCTTCACGTCCTTTTTCCACCACTACAAGCATACGCTCCTGGCTTTCGCTGAGCAGCATTTCCCAGGGTTTCATATTGGCCTGGCGTGTTGGTACACGGTCCAGGTGGATGATCATGCCGTGTTCTCCTTTAGCGCTCATCTCGCTGGTAGAGCAGGTGATCCCTGCAGCTCCCATATCCTGCATACCGATCACGGCCTTGGTCTCGATCAGCTCCAGGCAAGCCTCCAGCAATTTTTTCTCTTCAAAGGGGTCTCCAACCTGAACGGCAGGTAGATCGGCCGCGCTGTTTTCGCTGATATCGGCAGAGGCAAATGAGGCACCGCCAATACCGTCTTTGCCGGTAGCGGCACCTACGATGAATACAGGATTGCCGGCACCGTAAGATGTGGCAGAAGCCGTTTGGCCTGCTTTCACCACACCCACGCTCATCGCGTTCACCAGGGGATTGGTCTGGTAGCAGTTTTCAAAATAAATTTCACCGCCCACTGTCGGTACGCCGAAGCAGTTGCCGTAGTGCCCGATGCCTTTTACGACACCTTTCAGCAGCCATTTTGTTTTAGGGTTGTCCAGCCTGCCGAAGCGCAAAGAGTTCAGCGACGCAATAGGCCGGGCACCCATAGTGAAGATATCCCTGTGGATACCACCGACCCCGGTAGCCGCGCCCTGGAAGGGCTCAATGGCAGAAGGGTGGTTATGCGATTCGATTTTAAATACACAGCCCAGTCCGTCGCCGATATCCACCAGCCCGGCGTTTTCTTCACCAGCTTTGACGAGCAGCCTGGCTCCATCACGGGGTAGGGTTTTCAGCCACTTGATAGAGTTTTTGTAGCTGCAATGCTCACTCCACATCACAGAGTACATCGCAGTTTCGGTGAAATTAGGCGTACGGCCCAATACATTTTTGATGGCTTCAAATTCTTCTTCGCGAAGGCCAAGTTTGACGGCCTGTTCGAGTGTAGCTTCCATAGACAGATTGTGTGTGCTGAAATTGAGCCGCAAAAGTAGGGCTTTTATCCCTGATTTTCGATTCTGCAGGCTTGAATTATAAGGTCAGTTTTTACTTTGTTCCGCTAAGCGGGTAAACGACAGGGCCGGGCGCCTCTGAGTGGATATATGGGGGAAAACAAGCCTGAATCAGGCTGTAAAAGGAGAGCTCTGCTTTTCATGCAGCACCATGTCGATCAGAGAGGCAATTTTTCGCTCCCTTGCCGGGGTCTTTGTGCGAACCCATTGCAAAACTTCCTCATTGGCATCCCTGAACATCAGAAGGACGTCATGTTCCGG
>DATJDO010000061.1:0-10706 GCA_035497375.1 Chitinophagaceae bacterium
GAAGTGACGTACTTTATACGGACAGTTGTTCGCGCAATATTTGGTACCGATACAACGGTTATACGTCATTTGGTTTAAGCCTTCAGAGCTGTGGCTCGTTGCATTTACCGGGCAAACGTTTTCACAGGGAGCGTTGTCGCAATGCTGACACATCATCGGCTGGAATACCGTTTGTACGCTGTCCGGGTTGTTCGGATCACCGCTGAAATAACGGTCGATACGCAGCCAGTGCATTTCCTGTGCTTTCAGCACGTGTGTTTTACCAACAACGGAAATGTTATTTTCTGCCTGGCAAGCTACCACGCAGGCCATACAACCGGTACAGGTATTCAAATCTACAGACAGGCCCCAGTGAATCGCTTCGTGGCTGGCTTCGTGGTCGTAGTTCGGATACAGTGTTCCTTCTTCCCTGAATTTTTTCTCCATGTCCGGATCGTATCCTTTCTCAGGAGTCTCATGGTGTTCCCAGGGCTTAGTGGTATAGTGACCGATTTCTGCATAGCGCTCACGCAGCAATGCTTCGGGGTCTTTGCTGAATTCTTCCAGAGTAAACTCGTGGATGATCGGACGGCCTTCGTAGCTATGATGCGTTTGCGTGATTGCTACTTCGTGGCGTGAAGTATCCGGAGTGATTTTGATCGCAGTGTTGGCGTAGTCAAAAGTCTGGCTGGTGGTATTGAAGCGGACAAAAGGATAAGCGTTTTTACCGCCGATCAGTTTTCCGTTCTTATCTGTACCGCTGGCAGCAGCACGGCCTACACCTTTATCGCGGCCATAACCGAAGGCTACAGCAACAACATCGTTGTGCATACCTGGCACCACTACGATAGGCAACAGCAATTCTTTACCGTTCCAGGTAATTTTTGCCTGTATCTTATTCGCTTCAACCTCAGTAATAGAAGTCAGTTCCGCGTTAAATTTCTCTTTTGCCGTCTTGGGAGACATAGCAATGTAGTTGTCCCAGGTCGCTTTGGTGATCGGATCGGGCAACTCCTGCAACCAGGGGTTGTTGCTCCAGGCACCACCATAACCGATGGCAACATTCTGGTACAGTACCAGTTCCATTTCAGCTCCTTTCGGTGCAGCCTGGATGGCGCTGATCGCAGCAGCAGTATTACCGGCAAAGGCACTGCCACCCATAGCAGGGGCAGCCGGTTCGATGATACCATTCTGCAGCGCCTCGTCCAGTGCAGATTGTCCGCCCAGTTTGGCAGACCAGTAGCTGCTCCACAGATCGTGGTACGTAGCAGACTCACCGGCCCAGGTCAGCAGGCTGTCCTGGAAAGCACGCGTTTTGAACAACGGAGCGATGGTCGGTTGTATAAAGCTGTAATAGCCTGTTTTCGGCTCGGCATCACCCCAGCTTTCCAGCCAGTGGTTATCCGGGGTAACGATTTTTACTTTTTGCGCTGTTTCGTCCAGCCTGTCTGCAAAGGATACAGAAAGGCCAACTTTAGTCAGACCGCTGACGAATTTTTCCGCTTCGTGGTAATCGTAAGCAGGGTTTACGTCGAATAGCAGCAGAGCGCCTACTTTATCAGCGTTCATATCGGCCACAAGGTTTACCATTTCGGCATCGATACCTTGTTTGTATTTGCTCTCCACAGCCCAGTTGATCGTAGTACCATTGGCACCGATTGCGCTGTTGATCGCATTTACGACCACTTGAATATTTTTATCATTGCTGCCGCAAACCACCAGGCCATTGCCTTTTTTCAGGTCGCCGGCGGCTTTGGTCAGCAGTTCGTTCAGTGTTTTGTTACCGAAAGAAGGTGCAGTACCATTGGCTACCAGGTTGTACAGTGCAGTAGCTACAGCTCCTATTTCCGAAGGGCGGCAGGTAGCACGGTAGTCGGCAGAAGCACCGGTAACGGTATGAGTCGGCTCTACATGGTAGTGGCGCGACATGTTCAGGTTTGTTTTGTTTACCTTACGGCCGGTGGCGTATTGGTAAGAATATTCGATCGGCGACAACCAGGTAGCGATGAAGTCCGCATCCAGGCTGAAGATTGTTTTTGCCTTATCGAAATGGTAAGACGGTAAAGCGCGTTTGCCATAGCTTTCTGCATTGGCCAGCAGCATACCGGAGTAAGAGATAGAATCGTAGGTAACGTGTTTGGCGTTTGGATATTTAGCCAGGAATTTTGCAATAACTTCCTTGGTCGTAGGGCTCAGGATCGTAGACGTCAGCAGGTAAACCTGTTTGCCTGCAGCTGCAGACAAGCCGTCTTTAACCATTTTATCGATGTTGGTAAAGGTCTCTTCTTTACCATTTGCCATCGGCTGGCGCAGGCGGGTTTTATCGTAAAGGTTCAATACCGCAGCCTGTACACGGGCAGAAGAACCACAGCCTGTGATGGATGATTTGGCATTCGCGTCCAGTTTGATCGGGCGGCCGTCGCGGGTTTTGACCACTACTGCGCAATAATCTCCCCCGTCTGCAAATGTAGAAGCGTAATAATTGGCTACGCCTGGCTGGATATCTTCCGGTTTGATCGCATAAGGAATCACTTTACGAACCGGCATCTCACAGCTTGCTGCCACCATTGCCGCAGCCGTGCTGAATCCCAGAAATTTCAGGAAGTCGCGGCGCGGTGTCTCTGCCTGCAGCAATCCTCCGCCTATATCAAATGGCAAATCCTCTTTAAACTCATTGGAAGCCCCCTGAACAAAATCAGGTGTTTCGTTAAGTTCTTCAAGACCTTTCCAGTATTTTTTCTGACTCATACTATTTTTTACAAATTAGCGGATAAGACTTTGTTGCTCTTCGCTTTTTGAACAAATATTTTATTAGAACTTTTGTTTTATTTCTCCCAATACCCGCCGGGTATTAGTAGTGGCATTTCTGACATTCCAGTCCGCCGATATCCTCAACCGTTACACCGGTACGTTTACCTGCTTTCAATTCAGCATGGTATTTCTGGTACATGGTATAGTAAGCATTGCTTTCGAACTGAACGTTGGTCTGACGGTGACAGTTTACACACCATCCCATAGACAGGGGGCTGAACTGGTACACTTCGTCCATTTCTTCAACCGGACCGTGGCAGCGCTGGCACTGAATCTGACCCACTGCAGTATGCTGGGAGTGATTGAAGTACACGTGATCTGGCAGGTTATGGATTTTCACCCACTCAATCGGTTTAGCCAGGATGTTGCCCTGTGCATCACGTTTGTATTCTTTCTTTACAGGATCCCAGCCGGCGTAGTCATAGAGTTTTTTGATTTCTGCCGTACCGTCTATTGTTTTGCCTTCGGCAGTCACCAGCGGATGCTCTGCAGCACCGGTATATTCAGAAATACCTTTGTGGCAGTTCATACACACGTTAGAAGAAGGGATCATAGCCTGACGGCTTTTCTCAGCTCCGGCATGGCAATACAAACAATTGATCTGGTTGATGCCGGCATGTACTTTATGAGAATAGAAGATAGGCTGCTCGGGCATGTAGTTTTGCTGGCGGCCCATGTTGATACCACCATTTACCATAAAGAAGCCTGCACCGATAAATACAACAATCGCGAAAATGGCAATGATTACTTTATGCCTGTAAAAAGGAATCTCTTTCTTCACCGTTTGACCTTCGCCGGTAGCAACTACACGACGCAGGCTTTTGTTCACCCTCCAGAGGATAACAGACAAACCTAATAAAGCAAGCGTAATCAGGGGGTACAACCAGCTGCTGCCATCCTCCTTTGCTGCAGAAGAATCTTCTTTAGGGCCGGCTGCTACAGGAGCTTTAACACTGTTTACATAGGTAAAAACCGCGTCGATCTCTTCGTCACTCATGTTCGGGAAAGCGGTCATTGCCGTTTTGCCCCATTTGTTATAGAGGTCATTGGCGTATTTATCGCCACTCGCAATCACACTGGCAGAGTTCTTTACCCATTTGTGCAGCCACTCTTTGCTCGGAACGCGTTTATCCGCACCTTGAAGGGCAGGACCGGTTGCGTCTTTAAGCGGATTGTGACAACTGGCACAATTCGATTTGAAAATAGCTTGTCCGTCCGGGGCTGCGAAAGCTGAAAACTGACTGAGTAATAGGATTACAAACAGCGACAAAGCACTTTTTGTAATTTTTCGAATCAATAGCATAATTTTATCTGGCACCTGTGAATAAGATTAGAATTAACATTCCTTTACACGAAAACGAGGCAAAAGTACAATACAAAACCGAGAATTTATACACATTTCCAAAAAAATATTTCTCAGTACTGGCAAGGCTTTTAGCACGTTTTTGAAATATTTTTATTTCTATTTGTCATTTCATTGTCAGCAAAAATATGAGCTAAAATTGCACACCGATGACAGAAGCTTTCCTATCCTGTTAACACTGGTTTTGTAGAAACATAGTCAAATTTTATCCATTCGAAAAGACCAATGATGTTTTACCTTTACGGAAGCAAAACAAAACTATGATAGATTGCAGTGCCGAGTTTACGTACAAAACAGCCCGCAGTGGCGGAAAAGGTGGACAAAATGTGAATAAAGTAGAAACCCTGGTAGAGGCACGATGGCATGTTGCCAGCTCCTCTTTATTGGGCCCGGAACAAATAACATTGATAATCAGCAAACTAGCTAAAAGCATCAGTAAAGAGGGCTACCTGATGGTCCAGAATTCCGAAAGCCGTTCACAATTAAGCAATAAGGAAAATGCGCGGAACAAGTTGCTGGCTATGATCAATAAGGCGCTGATCGTACCGAAGAAGAGGAAAGTCACCAAAGTACCCCGCTCAGTGGTTGAAGAGCGCCTGTCGGATAAAAAGATCCGGTCGGAAAAGAAAATGAACCGGAAAAGGGATTTCGAATAGGCCAGAACACATTCGTCATATTTGCATATTACCCACATTCTCCCCTTTAACCCATTGTCCTTAAGCGCCTACCCCTAAACTCCCGCTCAGGCGGGACAGGTGCCCCCGGGAGTGAAAGCACACATTCGGGTTTATTTCCACACTAATCCCGCATTGACCAATTGCCACATTGGCCCACATTAACCAATTACAGGATTAACCCCTAAGGCCATATCCAGGCCAGTTCCCCATGGTTATATTGTTTAATGTGTCCATCCTCCAGTTGCAGTTCCAGTTGCCCGGCTGCATTCGCCTGTACGACAATAGCATCGAAAAGAACCCCCTGTTCTGAAAAGCGCTGTATACCGGCTTGCTTATAGAGCATCAGGTTATAGCATTTCCGGTAATACTCCAGGTTGCTGCCCCGGGTATACTCCACCACTTTCTGGCGGACCAGCTGCAACACCAACTCCGGCTCCACCATCTTCCGCAACTCCCGGAACAGCGATGTAGCCCGGGGTAGGCCGTCAAAACCCTCCTGCAGCACATTGATACCAATCCCAACGATAGCATGGGTCCAGGAATTGCCACGAAAAGCATTTTCGATCAGGATGCCCGCTGCCTTTTTGTCATTTATTATAATGTCATTCGGAAATTTTATACGGATATCCATATCCGGGCTGATAGCCGTCAGTGCATCGGCCACAGCCACCGCCACCGCTGCCGAAAAGCTAAACTGGGCTTCGGCTGTTACTCTGGGCTGTAGCACAATACTCATCAATAAGGATTGCCCGGCTTCGTCCTTCCAGGCATTACCCCTTTGTCCCTTTCCTGCACTTTGCTGCTGGGTCACGATTGTCAGACCTTCTACAGACGTATCGGCATCTATGAGCTGCGCGGCACGATTGTTGGTGCTGTCCAGAATGTCAAATCTGAGGATAGGTGCCTGTAGCACATCTTTAACGTTTGATGACAAAGTTTTCTTTAATTTTGGTCAATAAAGTTACAATATTCCGAAACCAACTGATATAAAACCATTCAGCGCTTGACTCATATCAAAACCGATACCCTGGATAAATCCGTAACCGATTCCAAAGCCACTACGAAACGTAGTCCCCGCCTCAATACAAATAGTAAATTATACAAAACGATCATTAAGGCTATAGAGGATAAGAAAGGAGAGAAGATCGTAACGCTCGACCTGCGTAAAATAGAAGAAGCCGTAGCAGACTATTTCATCATCTGCGAAGCCCAGTCTAATACGCAGATCAGCGCCATTGCAGCCAATGTCGAAAAGGAAGTGCACGAAAACTGCAGCGAAAAGGCATACCATACCCAATACGGGGCCCACTGGACCCTGCTGGACTATGTCAACATCGTTGTCCATGTATTTGACAGAGATCAGCGTAAGTTCTACGATATAGAAGGGCTTTGGGCTGATGCCGTGCACGCAGAGATCGGCTAATCAAAAAAATTTCAGAACATAAAACACCCCTGGCTTACAGAGCCAACATACAATGCAAGACAATAATCAACCTGGGAAAACACCTGACGGGAAGAATGCAGCACCTAAAGGTCCGAAATTTAATATCTATTGGGTATTTGGCCTCATTGTGCTGGTGCTCGTGGGTATGACGATGTTCAGCAATAATTTCAGCAATACCATTGATGCCCATAGCTTCTACGATTTTCAGAACAACTACCTGAATAAAAATATCGTAGAAAAGATCACCATCGTCAACAACGAGGTAGCGGAGGCCAAACTCAACACACCTGAGGCTGCTCCTTCCCCTTCTGCTGCGTTGAACAATACGAAAGAGATGATCTATTCCTTCCGCATCGGCTCCGTGGAACAATTCAACAAAGACCTGGAAACAGCATACACCGCCAATCCGAACCTGCAACGCATACCGATTATGTACGAGAGCAGGGGCAACTACCTGCGTGAGCTATCCGGCATCTTACTGCCTTTGCTTATTATTATAGCGATGTCCTTTATGATGATCCGCAAAATGGGCGGAGGTGTCAATGGCGGCGGCGGCGGCGGTATCTTCAACATAGGCAAATCCAAAGCCCAGTTGTTTGAAAAAGGTACCAAAGTCAATATCACATTCAATGATGTAGCCGGCCTGGATGAGGCGAAAGTAGAGATCATGGAGATCGTCGACTTCCTTAAAAATCCGAAAAAATATACCGCATTGGGTGGTAAAATACCCAAAGGTGCCCTGCTGGTAGGCCCTCCCGGTACGGGTAAGACCCTGCTGGCGAAAGCAGTAGCAGGAGAGGCCCAGGTACCCTTCTTCTCCATGTCCGGCTCCGACTTCGTAGAGATGTTCGTAGGTGTGGGCGCCAGCCGTGTACGCGACCTGTTCAAGCAGGCCCGCGAAAAATCACCCTGTATTGTGTTCATCGACGAGATCGACGCCATCGGCCGTGCCCGTGGTAAAAACATGATGATGAGCAACGATGAGCGGGAAAATACACTGAACCAGATGCTCGTGGAGATGGACGGCTTCAGTGGCGAAAGCGGCATCATCGTGCTGGCTGCTACCAACCGCCCGGATGTACTGGATGCAGCATTGCTGCGCCCGGGTCGTTTTGACCGCCAGATCTCTATAGACCTGCCGGATGCCAAAGGCCGTGAGAAAATATTTGAGGTGCATCTTACACCAATCAAAAAATCCAAAAACCTGGACGTTAAAAAACTGGCTTTGCAAACACCCGGTTTTGCGGGTGCCGATATTGCCAACGTCTGTAACGAAGCCGCGTTGATCGCAGCCCGTAACGGTAAGGAAGAAGTGGACATGCAGGACTTCAATGATGCCATCGACCGCATCATCGGCGGACTGGAAAAAAGAAATAAGATCATTTCTCCTGAAGAGAAAAAAGTAATTGCCTACCACGAAGCAGGCCATGCCGTATCCGGCTGGTACCTGGAGTATGCACATCCATTGGTAAAGGTGACAATCGTTCCCCGCGGAACCGCAGCTCTGGGCTTTGCCCAATACCTGCCCAAAGAGAAATACCTGACCCTTACCGAAGAGCTCGAAGACGATATGTGCATGACCCTGGGTGGCCGTGCCAGTGAAGAGATTTTCTTTGGAAAAGTATCTACCGGCGCACTCAGTGACCTGCAACAGGTTACGCGCACCGCCTACGCTATGGTCAGCATTTATGGTATGAATGACAAGATCGGTAACATCTCCTTCTATGACCCTCAGAGCGAAGGTAGCTTCCAGAAGCCCTACAGTGAAGAGACAGGAAGCCTGATCGACCGTGAGGTAAAGAAAATTTCCGATAAGGCCTTTGCCCGCTCCAAAGCTTTACTTGAATCGAAGCGCCGGGAAGTGGAGATCATTGCTGAAGAACTGCTGAAAAAAGAAGTGTTGTTTAAAGACGACCTGGAAAGGCTGATCGGCAAGCGCCCCTTCGGTGATGTGGATGACAGTCCTGAAGCCGGAACCATTGTCAGCCAGGAACCTGTGGAACCACCGGCCAGCCTGGGCGAAATAACGGGCTAATCATGATATCAACCTATTACAAGAGACCTGCTGCAGAGCAGGTCTTTTTTATTTGAAACACTATCTTAAATCCATTGCGCATTACTGTTTCCGGCAGGAATGGTTTCTACCTTCACGATTCAGACAAACACATATCCCGTATGGAAAAGTTCATTGCCATATTTGCCATTGATGGCCGTACTACCAATGTACAGTTTGATGTAGCAGAAAAAGATACGATTGACATACGCATAGAGTATGATATGACCAATAAGCAAAAGCCGATCAGGACGACCGTCATGCGCCATAAGGAAAACGGGCAAGCCAAACCGGCTGTAGAACCCTATGTTTGCGGCAGCTACGAAGACACCAGCCAGGTCGTGGTGGTGAACCGGCTGGAAGGTGTTGACTGCAAAAAGAAAGAATAAGCGGAGGTATCTGATACATATTATTGGTTGCTGCCGATGAAGGGCTTCCATAAAAGTGTTCCTCCTGCATATTGTCTTCATACCTGCAACATACTCACCGGTCGATTGTCCTCTTTGTCGGTAGACTGAGTGGCGTTTTGCTGTTAATCTCCCGGCCGGGTGTTTGGTAGCAGTTCCCAGATCCATAGCCTTTGTTTTTCCCGGCATCATTTCAGGAAAGGGCATAAAAAAGAAGCCAGCGGTTGCGGCTTCTTTTCAATTGTTATCCTTTTAAGGGAATTACCTCCAGTTTCTGTGGCCATGTCCGTGGCCGTGGCCATGACCATGACCATAGCCGTGCCCGTGATGATAATGCGGGCGGTAATGCGGGCCGCTGCGGTAGCGCGGGCCATCATAGTAACCGACATAACAAGAGCTCAGCCCCAGGCTGAACATCAGGACAAATACAATGCCTGAAAAATACCGTAGCTTTTTCATCGTTTCAAGTTTTGTTTCCGTTTGGACTATGTGGTAGGGGGCAGGTTTAATATAAAGTTCAAAACTTGTTTTGAGCGCAGCCCTCATACAGGCTTTTTTTAACTTTTATTGTGCGTGGAGCGGCTATCTTTGCATCCACAAAATTTAATATGAGGAAATATATTGCCCTGATCACCGCATTGTTTGTTACTGCTTTAGCGGCCAAAGCACAGAATACTGTAGACAATACCGAGAAACGGACAACCGTAGAAAAGCCCTCCCGGGACTTCGTTATGATCAAGCTGACCTCCAGCGGCTGGGCAGATGTACCGGACAGCATCAAGGTCAAAGGCATCGGCCGTGGCTTTGCGGCATCGATTATGTATGACTTCCCCATCAAAAAGTCACATTTCAGTTTTGCTGCAGGTTTAGGTTTTAATATTAAGAATGTATTCCTCGACGGCCAGAATATCAACTTCAAAGACACCGGCTCACAGGTTGTTTTCTTCAACAGCAGCAATTATAAACGATACAAATTAACCACAACACACCTGGAAATGCCCCTGGAGCTTCGCTTTTTTGGCAACAACGACAACAGGAACCGGGGCTTCAAAGCGGCAATCGGAGCCAACGTCGGACTGAGTGTCGGAGCACATACCAAAGGCGTATCCGGTAAGGGCGGCAGCAAGTTCAATGATAAAGTCAATACACGCCGTTATATACAGCAATGGGATTTTTCACCAACCATGCGTATCGGCTACGGTAATTTCAGCCTCTACGGCAGTTACAGCCTTACTCCGTTGTTCAAAGACGGTAGCGGACCCCAGGTCGTGCCGTTCAATGTGGGTATCTGCGTGACCGGCTTGTAGGCATTGCTGCCCTCACGGGCCTGTAATAAATTTATCCTTTTTTAAAAAGCGGAACCGGTACTACTGGTTCCGCTTTTTTATCGGCCCATACTATTCCGGTCCCGTCAGCTATACGTCACGCGTTACACAGGCCGTCAAAAATCACATGTTGCTCCTGCTTTATACAGCGGCAATAATCAATCAGGCACTATTGCTGCTTTTATTCCAGAAATCCGAAATCAAAAATCTGAAATCAAAAATCACATTTTACCTTCGTGTCTATGGCTGAAAAGAAACTCTTCCTGCTCGACGCGATGGCGCTGATCTACCGCGCATACTTTGCCCTCGCACGTACGCCCCGTGTAACGTCAAAAGGTAAAAATACCAACGCCCAGTTTGGCTTTACCAATACACTGGTCGAACTGCTGAACAAAGAAAAGCCTTCTCATCTTGCCGTGGTCTTTGATACACATGCAGCCACGGTACGCCATGACGACTTTACCGACTACAAAGCCAATCGCCAGGAAGCACCGGATGACCTGCTGAATGCAATACCTGACATCAAACGCATCATCAAAGGGTTTAACCTGCCCTGCAAAGAGCTGGATGGTTACGAGGCAGACGATCTCATCGGCACCCTGGCCTGGGAGGCCGAGGCCCTGGGTTATACCGTGTATATGGTGACC
>DATJDO010000062.1:0-3497 GCA_035497375.1 Chitinophagaceae bacterium
TTCTATCGCCTGGTGCAGGCCGTCGCTGTAGCGGCGTCCATCGAGGATACGGCCGGTTTGTTCGTCGACAATTTTTACTTTTCCATCCATCACTACGTACTCAATGTCTTTGTCAAACAAGCTGTAAGCTTTCAAC
Organism: Chitinophagaceae bacterium; assembly: GCA_035497375.1. Lineage (GTDB taxonomy): Bacteria > Bacteroidota > Bacteroidia > Chitinophagales > Chitinophagaceae > Rurimicrobium. The sequence continues at coordinate 137 of DATJDO010000062.1, forward strand.
AATTGCTGCAGGGAGTGGATACGGTCTGCTTTGATGGCATAATCCTGTAACAAAGCATCTTTCTGCTGTACGATGGCTTCAGGGGCAGCACCGCTGTTTTCTATGGCAGCGAGCTCAGTGGATATTTCGGGTAGTACAAAGAAGTTAGGATCTTCGCCGGATTTGGTGATCATGGCCAGGCCTTTATCCGTCAGGTCTACACTATTGTTTTTTTCATCAATAGAGAAAAACAGCTCCGCATCCACCTTCGGCATATTGCGCTGTTGCTCTGCGATGTAATAATTTTCTGCCTTTTGCAGTATTTGTTTGTTTCCTTCTTCACTCAGGAATTTGATAATAGCACTGCTCTTGGGTAAGCCCCTGTAGGCACGGTACAGATGCAGGCCGCCGGTTTCCTTATCCGTTTTACCTTCTGCAATCAGTTTTTTGGCTTCTGTGAGGGATTGGTTCACCACTTTCTTCTGCATCTCGATCAGGTACTCGATACGGGGTTTCAGAATGTGGAATTGTTGCTCGTCTCCACGGGGTACCGGTCCGGAAATGATCAGGGGGGTACGGGCGTCATCAATCAGTACGCTATCCACCTCATCGACCATGGCGAAATGGTGCTTGCGTTGTACTTTTTCTTCGGGATGATGTACCATGTTGTCCCGCAGATAGTCGAAACCGAATTCATTGTTGGTTCCGTAAGTAATGTCTGCGAGATAGGCATTGCGGCGTTCGGGAGAGTTGGGCTGGTGTTTGTCGATACAGTCCACCCGGAGTCCCAGCCATTCGAATATGGGGCCGTTCCATTCCTGGTCACGACGGGCCAGGTAGTCGTTCACCGTTACGATGTGTACGCCTTCTCCCGCGAGGGCATTCAGGTAAGCGGGTAATGTAGATACCAGGGTTTTACCTTCACCCGTTGCCATTTCGGCAATTTTTCCCTGGTGCAATATGGTTCCACCGATCAGCTGTACATCGTAGTGCACCATATTCCAGGATACGGGTACACCTGCCGCCAGCCAATTATTCCGATAGATCGCGTTTTCGCCTTCGATACGTACATAGTCGCGTTCAGCAGCCAGGTTTTTGTCCTGTTCTGTTGCTGTCGCGATGACATCTGTGTTTTCTTTGAAGCGGCGGGCCGTTTCTTTAACCACCGCAAAAGCTTCAGCCTGTATTGTTTCCAGCACGACTTCAATCTGTTCGTCGCGTTTTTTGATCAGCTTATCCACTTCGTCATAGATGGCTTCGCGACCCTGCACGTTATCGCTGCCAAAGCCATCGGCCTGGCTTTTCTTCTCTTCAATCTGCTTGTCGATGTCGGCAAGGTGCGCTTTTATGGTTGCGCGGAATTCCTGCGTTTTGTTGCGCAACTGGTCATTGCTCAGCGAGTTGAGGGCTTCAAATGCTGTATTGGTCTGGGCAACATAGGGCTGCACTTTTTTTACATCCTTGTCCGATTTGCTGCCTCCGAAGAGTTTGGAGATAATTCCGATCATAGTATTTTAGTATATTACATTGTTCTCTGTGCCAGGCACAAAAACAACGGGTGTGTACTTTGGATTAAAAAATCTTCTGCAACAAAAATTGTGCAAGAAATAAATCCCTGACAGCTTGTCGCAAAAAGATGCCAAAGCTATGAAAAATAGGGTATTCAGGCAAAATAAGGGCAGACAAAAAAAGGACTCTAAAAAAAATATTGCCAAACTATTGCAAGACAAAAAATTTTTTATGTACTTTGGGTTCGATTTTAGAAAAACGTACAACAATTATGAAAAAAACTTTCATCCTCCTTACTACTGTTTTGGCTTCTGTTTTCGGTAATGAAGTAAAAGCTCAAGATGCAGAAAAAGAAATCGTAAAAGTATACCGTTGGTACAATCCAACTGATGCTAACTATATCACAGTTGCGGATGGCGAACACCAGGATGGTCAATTACTGAACTGGCACTATAAAGATAAAACCCTGATGTTTTTTGCATACCGCAACCCGGCTGCAGACCGCGTAGCGGTAAACAGCTGGTATAACCCCAACACCAAAGATTTCGCCAGTATTGCTGAGGATGAATTTACTGACGATCAGATGCTGAAAATGGGCTATACCGACAAACACCTGCAATTCTATGCCACTACCCGTCGCGGTGCCAACCAGGTGGCTGTATACCGCTGGTTCAACCCCAAACGCAAAGATTGGGTGACGATCCCTGAAGAAGGAGATACAGACGCTTACTTCAAAAAAGGATACCGCCACAAAGCATTCCAATACTATGGCATCAGCCGTGGTAGCGACGTTATGATCTATAATCAACTTTAAGGTTCGACCATATTGTACGAAAAAGAGGCCGCATTTGCGGTCTCTTTTTTTTATTCCATGATGGCTCAATTTGAGCATCTGCCATAGCACAGTAAGGCGGGATAAAAAGTAGAAATACTAAATGTAAAATAAGAATTTATAGACTTATTTCTATATTTTCGTAAAGTGAAACGACCCTTTTACCTCTGTTTTATCTGCTCTCTGCTGGTCATTGGCGGAACACTTTGTGCACAGATTCCAGGTATGCGGAAATATACACAACTGGATGGGTTCAGGGCCAACACCGGGTATGCGATCCGCCAGGATAAAAAAGGATATCTCTGGATTGGTACTGATAATGGCGGTGTACGGTTTGACGGGAAAACGTTTAAAGAATTGCAGCAGATTCATCATTCCGATAACCCGGAAATACTGGAATGCACGCCCTTGCCGGGGAATCGTATAGTCTGCATCCCGATTACCGGCGATATTTATATCCTGGACCACGATACTGTGATCAACGCGGATAAAGCTCCCGCGCTGAAAAAGCAATCTGCACAAAGCTTTAATTTATGTTCTTACGATGTTGTAACAGATGCAGCCTGCTTATGGGACTATCGTGTGAAGGACTTCCTGTACAAAATAGAAGGGAATGGATTGAAACGTTTCCCGAATAAAGCGACGCGTTTCCTGTTGAGTTATTACGCGGGAAATGATATAATCGGAATAGATTCTTCGCTGAATTGTGTCAGCGCATATAATATTTTTACGGGAAGGACAAGGGCTTTTTACCATACCGACGGAAGTGTGATCAGTGCTTTAAAAGAGCGTCTGCTGTCACCACATACCAATTGCAATAAGTTGTTGACTTATGAAACCAGGCGGCAGCAACTGCACGTTTATAATCATGATAGAGAAGACAGTGTTTTAACGGAGATCAATAGCTTCGTATTTCCGATGACTTTTATGTTCTCCTCCCTGTTTTCTTCCTGTAGCAGGGCAGGCAGACAATACTTCTTTTACCGGATGCCGGATAAGCATGTGGTTTACTGCCAGGATATTACAGATCAGGATGCATTG
>DATJDO010000063.1:0-3214 GCA_035497375.1 Chitinophagaceae bacterium
CAGATAGCGGCACCATCAATAAACCCAAAGACGTGTCCATCGGTTTCTTTAACCAGGACTTGCTGAGCTTTTCTACCTCAGACTCCATATTGAAAGTCGGCATGCAGGCCTTTGAAAAGGCCCACGAGATCGAATTGAAGATGAACAATATCCTCAAAGACCTCGAAAGCAAGCCCGACGATGAAAAACTGCTGGATGACTACAGCCATGCCCTGCACGACTTTGAACTGGCGGGCGGCTATGAGATGGAACATAAATCCGCCGAAGTACTGGAAGGGTTGGGCTTCTCTACCGAAGACCTGCAACGTCCCTACGATCAGTTCAGCGGAGGCTGGCGCATGCGTGTGCTGCTGGCCAAAATGATGTTGCAGGCGCCACAGCTCCTGCTGCTCGATGAACCTACCAACCACTTGGATTTACCCTCTATCGAATGGCTGGAGCGCTACCTGCAGAGCTATCCCGGTTCTGTGGTAGTTGTATCGCATGACCGCCATTTCCTGGACCGTATGGTCACTAAGATAGTAGAAGTATGGCAGCGCGACCTGGTACCCTATACCGGCAACTATTCTTTCTTCCTGAAAGAGAAAGCTGAGCGTATGGAACTGCAACAACGTGCCTACGAAAACCAACAGGACTATATTAAAAAAGAAGAACGCTTTATCGAGCGTTTCCGTGCACAGGCTACAAAAGCCGCGCAGGCACAGAGCGCTATCAAGCGCCTGGATAAGCTGGATAAGATCGAAGCACCTGATTCCAGTGTGCCGGTCATGAACATTAACTTTGATGTCGGTGTTCAGCCCGGGAAAATTATCTGTACACTCACCAACGTCAGCAAATCCTATGGTAAGCTGATCATCCTGAACAATACCTCAGCAGAGATTATGCGCGGCGACAAGATCGCTTTGATCGGAGCGAATGGTAAAGGTAAATCTACCTTGTTGCGCATTATCTCCGGTGCTGAACCGATAGAAGGAGAGCGCAAACCAGGGCATAACGTCGAAGAAAGCTTCTACGCCCAGCACCAGCTCGAGTCCCTGGATGTTAACAACGAAATCCTCGAAGAATTGAAGCTCTGCGGCAGCGGTAAAACAGAAGTGGAGCTGCGCCAGATATTGGGTTGCTTCCTGTTTAGCGGTGACGACGTATTTAAAAAGATCAAAGTGTTGTCGGGTGGTGAAAAAGCACGTGTTGCACTCGCTAAGACCATCGTCGCTAAAGGAAACTTCCTGATGCTCGATGAGCCGACCAACCACTTGGATATGCAGAGCGTAGAAATGCTGATCGATGCCCTGAATAAATACCAGGGTACCCTGGTTATCGTATCGCACGACCGTTATTTTATCAGCAAAACGGCTAATAAAATATGGGAGATCGAAGATGGAGAGATTAAAGAATTTAAAGGCCCCTACAGCGAATGGCTGATCTATAAGCAGGAAAAAGCCGCTAAGGCAAAACTGGCCGAGCAGGCTGCTGCACCAGCCCCTAAGGCAGCTCCAAAACCGGAAAAAAAGCAAGTCAGCGAAGACGAAAAGAAAACACTTCGGAAAGAACTGCAGAACAAGCAACGTAATTTTCAGAAACTGGAGGAAGACCTGAATAAATGCAAGGCCGAAAAAGAAAAGACCGAGGCTGCATTGGCTGACCCGCAAGTGTACCAGGATAAAGAAAAGTTCCGCCAACTGGATGAGTTGTATAAAAAGTTCGGAGCACAATTTGATACCCTGAGCAAACAGTACGACAAAGCTTTTGAGGAAGTAATGGAACTGGAAGAAAAACTAGGTTAGGGCAGGGATGAGTCTCTTTCGTAACATAGCATTGTACGCACGCTCGCGCAGTGAACGGCGCGATGCCCAAAAAGTGTTGCACCAGTTTGCTGCATGGAAACAGGAAGTAGAGCAACTTCCCTTTATAGGACGCACCGGGAGAAAGAAACTCGCTGTTGTACGCCTGGATGATATAGGGGATTACCTGCTGTTCCGCAATTTCCTGTTTGCCTGGCAGTCTTCAACCCGCTTTGCGGACTATAAGCTTACGCTGATTGGCAATGCGGTCTGGAAGCCTGTCTTCGAGCGTTACGATGCTGCTGCGGTTGACCACACCATTTGGCTGGATAAAAGCCGTTACTTTTCCGACGATCAGTATCGTTTGCAATTCTGGCAGGAAGTCCGTAGTGCAGGATTCAGCATCGTGGTCTGCCCTTCGCGTACCCGGCCACTCCTGTTGGATGACATGGTGGCAGAAGCTGCTGCTGCAGAGCAGCGTATCGGTTGCGCTAATTCTTTTGCCATAAAACAATGGAATGAGCTATCGGATGCAGGCTACACCGAGCTGTTTGCCAGCACTGCCCAACAACATGAGTTTTACTTCAATCGTGCTTTTGCGGAATACGCCACCGGGCTCGATCTGTCAGGGCTAAACCTTAATCTTAGCGCCCCGTCGCAGTCTGAGGGTGCCTTTGTTGTCTGCTTTATTGGCGCTTCTGCCGGGAGTAAGACCTGGCCGGTATCCTATTGGATCAATCTTGTAAAGCTATTGCAGCAGCAGGGTTATACGCCTTTGCTGGCCGGTGGTAAAAATGAAATTCCTGTAGCCGAACAGATTATTGCGGCAGCAAAAGTGTCCTCCGTAGTTGGGCAAACAAATCTGGTGGAGACACTTGAAAAGATAGCCCAATCTGTAGCCGTCATCACTGGCGATACCATGGCGGCACATGCCGCTGTTGCCTTTCAGAAACCAACTGTCATCCTGGCCAACGGTGTCAATGCTGCCCGTTTTGTTGCCTACAAAGCCGCTGGTTTCTCTGCAGTAAAAACAATCTATACCCGCGAATACGAAGCTTCATCGAAAGGCCCTTCCTATAAGGCCGTAAGCCGTGATATGCACAGCATTCAGCCGGCACAGGTATTGTCGGAGCTTCAGTCTCTATTGGGCTAGGCTATTGCCCTGAGCCGTTATTTTGCAGAAGTAATATGGGCTTGTTGCCCGATCCCGTTTGTTGCCATTGATAAAGTCCGGAGTTAGCTCACTGACCTTGAATAAGCGGTCGCTGAGCAATATTTGCAGGCCGTATCCACGCTGCTGCAGTTCCTCCAGCCCTTCCTGCTGTGTCAGTACATACTGCACTGTGGGTGGCAGATAGCCCGCGTTGTCCTGTACACGGATCACCTGGCGGGCATAGTAATGGAGTGAATTCAGCGGGTCGTGCATCCGGTAC